>DAOVTU010000091.1 GCA_030632925.1 Candidatus Krumholzibacteriia bacterium
ATTTGAGGAGAAAATTTAGCAGAGAGTTTCGCCTCAGGCGCGGCCTTGGCCGTCGCGCCCATCGCCAGCCAGCAGAGGGCTATCAAGATCAGTTTCCAGAGTGGGCCATACCGGTGCAACTTGTCTCCCCCAAGGTCCAGCAGTAACGGTTGGTATTCAAAATTGGAATTGAACCCGAAACGCTTCCCCATGTTGCTGAATCATGGCTTCATTCTACCGCACCATAGCCTTGTGGTCAATTGACCAGACGGTTTCAGTCGTTTGTCCCTGCCGGTTGTCAAAAAATCCGGTATCGTAAACCACTGTTGACAGCAGCAGCCTGAATTTGGAAAATCATGACGATTCGATGCCTCCTCACCTTGACATGCCCTGCTTCCTGAGGCACACTTTGATCGGTTACCGTACAAAGTGTCGAATCCGTCATGTTTCCCGTGGAGGCCCAAAGTTAACCAGTCCAGACGCCACCTGCTCTTCCTGCTGGCGATATTCACATTGACCATCAGTGTCGGCTGCAGCGACCGGGATCCCGCGAGCCTGCCTGAAGCCCGGGGTAATATCGAACCCATGGTTTTTGACGACGCCTACCATCCGGACGTGTACTTCCAGGCCTTTTTCGAAACCCACGTGACGGCCGTGAACACCGATTCAGTCTACGCCTACGGTGGGTTGGCCGCCGATGGCGCCCGCTCCCTCAAGTTCAACATCCCGCCTCAGGGCTCGGCCCTGGGCCTGTACACCGGCGGCGTGCTGACCTCGGGCAGTGCCCGCGACATGGCCGATTTCAATGCCCTCACTTTTTATGCGCGGGCCAACTTCCCGGTGACCCTGGATGTGGCCGGCTTTGGCAACGACAACACCGGCAACTCTCTCTACGAAGCCGGCCGCAACGGCATCGCCCTAACCCAGGACTGGACCTTCGTGGTCGTGCCCATTCCCGACTCGTCCAAGCTGCTTTCGGAACGCGGCCTGTTCACTTTTGCCGAGTCCACCGAAGATGCCCATCCCGAAGGCTACGACATCTGGATTGATGAAATCCAATACGCCACACTGGCAATATCGAAGTGCTCCGCCCTTCGATGACATCGGCCATGCAGCCCTATTTTGTCGGCTCTTCGGTTTCCATCAGCGGCACCCGCACGATTTTCCAGATCGACGGGGCTTTTGTGCCGGTTGATCATTCGTCGCACTTTTTTGACTACGAAACCTCTGATGCCGCAGTCGCTGTAGTGGAGGGCAGTGCAGTTAAGGTTGTCGGGGTTGGCTCGGCGAGTGTCAGCGCTATGTTGGGCGAAAATCCTGTACAGGGCCTCATTTCCGTAACCGGTTACGAGCCTCCCACGGTGGCGGCGGCCCTGCCGACCCTGCCCGCCGGTGACGTCATCTCGATGTTCAGCGGCGCCTACAATGATGTCCTGGTCGACACCTGGCGCGCCGACTGGGGCGGCGTGACCACCCAGGTCGAGGACTATCCGGTAGCCGGCGAAGTGACCAAGATGTACTCGTCCCTCAACTGGGTCGGCATCGAGTTCATGACCCAGCCCATCGACGCCTCGACCATGACCCACCTGCACCTGGACGTTTATGCGCCGGCTGGCACGGAGTTCAAGGTCAAGCTGGTCTCGTTCCCCACGCCTCCCAACGGGGCCCAGACCCAGGATCTGGTTCTGAACGCCGCCAGCACACCCTCTTTTGTGGCTGGTCAGTGGTCGTCCCTTGACATCTCACTGGCAGATTTCCAACTGCCGGTCACTGGCTGGGACTGGTCCGCTCTGGGCCAGATGGTGCTCAGTTCGGGCGACGCGCAACTGGTCCTGGTGGACAACATTTATTTCCACAAGTAGGATGTGGCGTCGTGCCACAAATTTATTGAATGAGGTATTGGGTTGAACAACGATCATCACATCTCGAAAGGCCTGCGCCGCGCCGACCCCAGTCGGCCGCGCCCCCTGGCCGATGCCGTCCTGAAATTGATCTGGGAACAGCGCCGCATATCGCGGGCCGAAATCGCGCGCATGGCTGGCCTGTCCCGCTCCACGGTTTCGGAAATCGTCGGTGAAATTCTGCCCACCGGCCTGGTGGCCGAAATCGGCGAAGGACCATCCGGCGGCGGTCGGCGCCCCATCGTGCTGGAATTCCGGGACGACGCCTGCGTGATCCTGGGTGTGGAAATGGGTGGCGCCCACGTGGCGGTGGCCCTGACCGACCTGCGCGGCAAGGTGCTGGCCTGGGAAACCCAGGACCACCCGGTGCGCACCGATCCGGAAGGCACCCGCCAGGTTATTGACGAGCTTTGCGCCAAATGCCTGGCCACGCCCGAAGGGGCTGGCCGGCCCCTGGTTGGCATCGGCGTAGCGGTGCCCAGTCCGGTGGACCCTGCGCGGCCCAACCGGTTGTCGGCGGTGGTTTTGCCCGAGTGGAAAGAAAGCCTCGGCCTGGACGACCTCAGCCAAAAGTACAACGTGCCCTTGTTCGTGGACAACGATGCCAACCTCGGCGCCCTGGCCGAACACTGGTGGGGCCTCGGCGGCAACACCGACGACCTGGCTTACATCAAGGTGGCCACGGGTATCGGCTCGGGACACATCATCGGCGGCGAAATCTATCGCGGCGCCACCGGCGTGGCCGGTGAAATCGGCCACATCGCCATCGACCCCAAGGGCAAGGTCTGCATCTGCGGCCTGCGCGGCTGTCTGGTCACTTTTGTCGGTGCCCGTGGCCTCGAAGCACGCGCCGTCGAATTGATGCCCGAGTACCCGCAAAGCACGCTGACCGGCCGGGATTTCAACATCCAGGATATCGAAGATGCGGCCCTGACCCGGGACCCCCTGGCGATGCACGTTATCCGCGAAGCGGCCGGCCATCTGGGCACGGCCGTCGCTGGCTTGATGAACCTGATGAACCCCGCGGTGGTGGTGCTGGGCGGCGACTTGTCGCGTCTGGGCGAGCTGGTTCTTGACCCCCTGCGCGAAACAGTGCGCAGCCGCACTCTGGTCAGTTCGGTTGCTGCGGCTGAAATTCTGGTCAGCAAACTGGGGCCGCATTCGGTCGCCATCGGCGCAGCCACCCTGGTGCTGAAAGCCGGCCTGAGCGATTCGCGGGTATTCCCCGCCGTGGAATGCCCGGCCGCCGCCGGCAAGGGCCCGGTTTCGTGAGCACCCAGCGAGCATTGATCGCCGTTCTGGCACTATGTATCGCCATTGCGGCCTGCAGTGAAGATTGTGGCCGCTCACATCTTCATTGACGATATCCACTTTGAATAAAAACCTGCGCTGAATCCCGATTCTTCAATCTGAGTGTCCGCCTTCGCCCCCAAAATGCGCGTAGCTGTATATCGGGCATATTTTGTCCGCTGTCCTGGATAGTGAGGGACCAGGAACTGCATATGC
This sequence comes from Candidatus Krumholzibacteriia bacterium, assembly GCA_030632925.1. GTDB lineage: Bacteria > Krumholzibacteriota > Krumholzibacteriia > LZORAL124-64-63 > LZORAL124-64-63 > JAGRNP01. The sequence continues at coordinate 3,387 of DAOVTU010000091.1, forward strand.
CGGTGGGGAACCTGTCAAAGCAGTAGAATCGTAGCGCGCATGTTGGTCAAACACCTGAAGGGATATTGCCATAAAGACACGCATTTTTCATTCTCATCATACTCCTGGGCATCCTGGGCTTACCAGCTCTGGCGCAGAACACACGCCTAACCCCTTCAACCCACGCACGACCATTGCCTTTTCATTGGCCCAACCGGAAGCTGTGAATTTGACCGTTTACGATCTGTCCGGCCGGTTGGTGCGCACTCTGGTTGCCGGCGAAGTGCTGGCCTCCGGTTCCCACACCGTAGTCTGGAATGGGCTGGACTCGGCAGGACATCCGGTCTCGTCCGGTGTGTATTTCTATGGTGTGCAGACATCGTCATTCCATGACCGGAAGCGCATGGTGTTGGTGAGATAGCGGGACAGAAGCAGCTAACGTATTGCCACCCTATAGGATCGACTCTTTTCTGGAGTCGATCCTTTTTCATTTTTCCCACATTTCAACACCATATGAAAAATTTACGGCCGGACCTGTCCGGTTTCTACGTCTCTATGGTAAAGAGGCCCTGTCCAGGCGCCGCCCCAGCCCACATCCGCCGGACTCAGAACCCCAGAGAAGGATCGAGAGATGCATCACAATGGCCCCAAAACGATGGTTATGAAAATTCGTAGCCCGTTTTCAGTCCTGCTGCTAACCACCCTGTTGCTACCCGCGGTGACCGCCTGGTCTGACCAGGTGAAGTACGTCGCACCCAGTGGCGGGTCAGGCACCACCGGCGACGGCACTCATCAGGTTCGCTTGACCGTCGGCCAGAGCATGATCGGCCGGACCACCCCCGCGACCAGCCCCCTGGGTACTGAACTGGGGTTCTGGGCCCTGCTCAGGAGCACCTACATAGCAGCTCCCGTGGGCATCGAAACACCGGTCATGCACACCCAGCTTTTTCGGAACTACCCCAACCCGTTCAACCCCAGCACGAACATCAGCTACAGCCTCGTCAAGCCGGGTGAAGTGCGCATCGACGTCTACGACCTGCAGGGTCGGCGGGTCGATTCTCTGGTGCGGGAGGTCAAACCGGCAGGCCACCACTCGTTCACCTATCAGCCCCGGAATCTGGCCAGCGGCGTCTACCTGGTGCTGATGCGGGCAGACGATTTCCGCTCCTCCCAGCGCATCATGTTGGTTAAGTAAAATGTACACCATTGAGAAGGATAGAATGATGAAACGGATCTTACTTGTCGCCCTGGCCCTGACTCTGTTTGCGCTGCCTGCCTCGGCGGCGGTTCCGCGCACTTTCAACATCCAGGGCATCTTGACCGACGACACGGGCATCACCCTGCCGGATGCTACCTACCAGGTGGATTTCCTGCTGTGGAACACCAACTTCGGCGGCGCGCTGGTCTGGTCTGAAAGCATCCCGATCACACAGACCAACGGCGTTTTCGAGGCGGCCCTGGGCCACGCGGTGAGCTTGGATCCGGACATTTTCACAACGCCGTTGTGGCTGAGCATGATGATCGATGGAGGGGCTGCGACCATGCCTCGCATCGAAATGACCTCGGTGGCTTCGGCCATGATCGCCGCTGCGATTGAGCCTGGCGCCGCAGTCCGCAGCCTCAATGGGCTGGCCGACAATGTGGTGCTCGTAGCGGGCACCAACGTGAGCATTACGCAGGTTGATACGACTCTGGTGATCTCGGCGACGGCCGGTGCCGGTGGTGACGATGGGGATTGGGTCATCACCGGCGACGACCTGCACCACATACCGGGCCGCGTGCATGTGGGTGTGGCTTCAATCTGGTCCAAGGATGTCGGCGACCCCACTCGCGCCCAAACTCACGCCCCGGATCCGGTCTTTGGCAAGTTCACGGTTGAGGGGGCCAATGAGGGCATCAAGAGCATCCTGTTCGACAACGACAACGTGTCCGATGCCCGCACCGCGATCTATGCCCGCCGCCAACGCGGTTCCATCCGCAACGATGGTTACGGCTACGGGGTGAACGAGGCCAACACCGCCATCACCGGGTTCAACGACTGGGGCGACAGCTACACCTTTGGCGTGGCTGGCTATTCGTGGTGGGATTACCCCCGCACCGGCGCGGTATTTGGAGCCCGGCACAGCGGCACCACCTGGGCGGCGCTGGCCTACAATGACTCCAGCGATGTGGGCTGGGGCGTTTACACGAATGACAACATCTTTGCGGGCTCGTACATCCAGGCGCCGGCGCTGAAGCTGACCGGCGGCGCAGCGGCCGGTTACGTTCTGACCAGCGACACCAACGGCAACGCCACCTGGCAAGCTCCCGGAGCCGCAGCGGCGGACACCAACTGGACAGTTTCGGGTGACAACCTGAGCCGCACCTCGACCGGCGCGGTGGCCATTGGCACCGACCAGCCCCACACCCTTGGCGGCTGGGATATCAATACGACCATGCAGGTGTCTGCCACCCTGGCTTCGGCACTGTGCCTGGACATTACCCTGCCGTCGTTGTCCCGGGCTTCGCTCACCCACTCCTTCGACGGCCTCTATTTTGGTTGGACCGACGACTATGCCGTCAACAGCACCCAGGCCTATCGCATGGCCCCGGGTACTTTCGAAACTTTTAACCCGTCCGGCGACACTGCTATCAAGTTGCTCAGCGGTGACAGCAATTCCACGGGTTCCCAATTGAGCCTCTACGGAACGACGTCAACGACAATACCCGCGATCATTCTGGATTCCCAGACCGGTGCCAGCGCCAGCCAGGTTGGCGGCTACATGAAGCTGCAGAACACCGCCGGCGTCACCGAAGTCACCGTCACCGCCAGCCACAACGGCAGTGGCATCGGCCGGGTGATAACACCCGTGCTGGAAATCACCGGCGGATCCGATCTTTCCGAACAGTTCGATCTTGGTGATGTCAGTGCGCTGACCAAGCCCGGCATGGTCGTGAGCATCGACCCCGAAAGTCCGGGCCAACTGACCCTAAGTGGCAAGGCCTACGACCGGCGGGTGGCCGGCGTGATCAGTGGCGCCGGCGGCGTGAACACCGGCATGGTCATGGGCCAAAAGGGTTCCGTGGCCGATGGAGAATTCCCGGTCGCGCTGGTCGGACGGGTCTACGTCTGGGCCGACGCCTCCAGTGGCCCCATCGAACCGGGTGACCTGCTGACCACTGCCGAGCTTCCCGGACACGCCATGAAAGTGACCGACCACACCCTGGCCACAGGTGCCATTCTGGGCAAGGCCATGACAGGGCTCACCGAAGGCCAGGGTCTGATCTTGACCCTGGTTTCGTTGCAGTAGGAGTGGCTGTGAACAGGATATTACACCTCGGGTTGGCGGTTTTGACGGTGCTTTTGGCAGGCACGGCAATGCGCCAGTTCGGAACTGCGCCAATGCCGGATTCGGCGGGCCAGCCAGCAGACCTGGGCCGTAGCGAGCACGCAATTCAAGCCAAGATCGAACGCAAACAGGCAAAGCTGGCGGGAAGCTTCGAGAAGCCCGAGAACCCCGACGGGATTGCCAAAGAACGCATGGACGCCCGTTGGCATCCGGAAGGCACCAGCCTCATCGAACTGAAAATCGAGGCGATGCAGCACACGGAAAAAATGCCGGGTCTGGCTCAGGACAAGGATGCCGGGCTCTGGAACTGGGACTGGCTGGGGCCGGGCAACATCGGCGGTCGAGTACGGTCTATTCTCGTGCATCCCACCAACAAGGATATTCTCTGGGCCGGCAGTGCCGGTGGTGGCGTCTGGAAGACCACCGATGGCGGCAACAGTTGGTACCCGTTGCAAAATTTCATGCCATCGATGGCTATCAGCGCTCTGGTGATGGACCCCAACAACCCCGACATCATCTATGCGGCCACGGGCGAAGGTCTGGTATCAGGTGCCGCACCGAGTGCCGGCATTTTCAAGAGCACCAACGGCGGCGGCACCTGGCAACAGTTGCCCAACAGTCACGATCCCAACGATGGCTATGCCATCAATGACCTGATCATCCACCCCACCAATAGCAACATCCTGTTTGCGGCGGTGGCCCGCTGGGGCCGCAACTCCGGCCAGGGCCATATTTGGCGCAGCAACGACGCCGGCCAGACCTGGGCCGAGGTTTTGGAAACACCAACGGCGGCCATGGATCTGGCCATCGACACGGACAATCCCAACGTCGTGATCATGAGTTACTACAACGGTGTCTACCGTTCGCACATCAACGGCAACGCCGGCACTTGGCGCAAATTTTCGACGGGCCTGCCGGGTGAACTGCCATTCGATACGGGACGCACATCTTTTGCCTTTGGTGACGGCAACGACACTGTTTTTGCGTCCTGCGACGTGCCCATTGCCCCCGGCGCCGCTCAAGGAGAGATCTGGCGTTCGCTGGACAATGGCGTGACCTGGGCAAAACGCAGCGCGCCTCTGCATCTGGGCAAGCAAGGCCACTACGATAACGTGATCTGGATGGAACCCGGCAGCACGGGATCGATCATGTTTGGCGGCATCAATCTCTACAAAAGCATCGACGGCGGCGCGACCAACACGGTGATGAGCAACTGGGCCCTTTACCATGGCGGCGGTTCGGCCCACGCCGACCAACATGCCATCGTGCCAGCCAACGACTACGGGAATGGCTCGCTGACCATCTACTTCGGTAATGACGGCGGAGTGCAGATGAATACCAAGGGGTTCCTCGCCACCCCGACCTGGGGCTGGTTCAACCTCGCCAACAATCTGGGCATCACGCAATTCTACAATGCGGATGCGTCTCCGGACGGGGACCTGATCCTGGGCGGTACCCAGGACAACGACGACCTGCGGTACACCCGCACTTCGGGCGCCCAGAATTGGTACCAGGCCGAAACCGGTGACGGAACCTACTGCGCCATAAATCCTCTCGACACCGACATCGTCTACGGTTCATACGTGCATTTGAAGATTGAAAAGAGCACCAACGGTGGCCTGTCCTATTTTGACAGCTTCTCGGGGCTGGCCGACGCCGGGATCGACACCCAGTCGCTCTTTATCGCACCTTTCGCCATGGACAAGCTGGCGCCCAGCAACCTGATCGCAGGCGGCTGGTCCATTTGGCGTTCGAGCAATCATGCGGGCAGCTGGTCGGAGGTATTGACACCACGCCCCGGTTTACCCCGGTGTTCAGCCATCGAAATCAGCCCGATAGACGGCCGGCAAGTCGTGTGGGCCGGCTACACAGATGGAACGATCTGGCGCACGGAAAACTACACC
>DAOVTU010000325.1 GCA_030632925.1 Candidatus Krumholzibacteriia bacterium
CTTCGTGCTGATCACCAACCCTTTGAGCAGCCACGCCCTGGCCCGGGCCGCTCACCGCAACGGCGTGCCCCTGGCACGTGACTCGGTGGTCGATGCCCTTTGCGAGGATGAAGAAGCGGCGGGCATCGAAACGGGTTCGATTGAAGAAGTCGACCCTGTACGCCTGCAACAACTGACTTCGGAGGTGGGCGAATGATCATCCTGGATCTTTTGATCTGCCTGGTGCTGGTCGCCTCAGCGGTCGTGGCCATGAATGTCCGCAATCTGGTTTCGGCGGCAGTTTTGGTCGGGGTGGTCAGCCTGCTGGTCAGCTACCTCTTCCTGCGCATGGGCGCGCCGGATGTGGCCATGACCGAGGCCGCCATCGGCGCGGGTTTGAGCACCGTCATCTTCCTGATCGCCATCCGGCGCACTGAAGAGGAGGAGCAGGGATGAAACAGATTTTTGCCATCATCCTGCTGCTGATCATGGGCTGGTTCCTGTTGGGACTGGTGCCCCTGGGGCAGCCTACTGAGCCGGGCGTTGTGGCGCAGCACTATATCAGCCAGGGCGTGCAGGAGAACCGCGGGGCCAACCTGGTCACCAGCGTGATCGTCAACTACCGCGGCTTCGATACTCTCGGTGAAGTGACCGTGCTGTTCCTGTCGGTCGCCGGGGCGGGCTTTGTCCTGCGGCGGCGTGAAGGTATCGAGCGGCGGGTCAATCGTCCTTCCAGCGAGATCCTGCAGACCGGGGCGCGCATGCTGTTTGCACCCATCGTAATTTTTGGTGCCTACATTTTCGTACATGGGCACTTGTCGCCCGGCGGTGGCTTCCAGGGCGGAGCGGTTGTCGCTTCGGCCGTGATGTTGCTGCTGCTGGCTGACCGCGGGCACCACCTGCCGCACGGTTTCATGCACTGGCTCGAATCCATGGTGGGCTTCACCTACGTGATGGTGGGCTTGGCGGGGTTGGTCATTGCCGGTTCGTTCCTGTCCAACCAGGGCGTATTGCCTCTGGGCACCTGGAACCGCCTCTTTTCCGGCGGTGTCATTCCCATCATCTACACCCTGGTCGGTCTGAAGGTGGGCACGGAGCTGAGCTCGCTGCTGGACACCATGATTGATACGGGACGTCCGGATCATGCTGACAATAGCGAAGGAGGGACGTCGTGAACGCCCTGACACCCGCGACCCTTTATCTGGTGACAGCGATCCTGCTGATTCTCATCGGCCTGGCCGGCGCCCTGGTGCGCCGCAACCTGCTGAAGATGGTGCTCGGTTTTGCCCTCGTGGACACCGGTATCCATCTGCTCATTGCCGCGCTGGGCAGCAATCCCAACAAGTCGGCGCCCATTTTGAACAAGGAAAGCCTGCTGGGGGATCCTTCGTTGATCCTGGATCCGGTGCCCCAGGCGCTGGTCCTGACCGCCATCGTGATCGGCATCGGCGTCACCGCCCTGATGCTGGCCTACGTCATCCGCCTGTTCGCTATGCGGCAGAGCCTGGACATCCGTGACTTCGGGAGGCTGAAGTGGTAATCGATCCCATTCTACTAGTGGCCGTGCCGCTGGGTGTTGCCTTTTTGCTGCCGCTGGTCGGCAAGCTGGGCCGCGCCGCCGCCACAACCGTCCAGGGTTTGACCATCCTGTTCACCGCCGCGGTGGCCATTGGCTGGTTGCCCGGCTTGCTCAACGGCAACCTGGAGGCCGCCAACATCCTGACCGGTGGTTACGACGGACCGGTCGGCATCAACCTGCACTTCGGCGTGGCCGAGGCGGTGCTTTGCCTGCTGGCTTCGCTGACTTCACTGGGCAGTTTGTTCTACCTGCAAAAGCGTGAGGACAAGGACACCATCGGCCGCAGTGGTCTGCTGCAGTTGCTGATCATGGTGGGCGCCTTTGGCCTGATCATGACGCGCGATCTGTTCAACCTTTTTGTCTTCCTGGAAATCGCCTCTATCGGCACCTACGCCATCGTGGCTTTCGGCAAGGAAGAATCCAGCCTCGAGGCGGGTTTCAAGTACATGCAGGTCGGCGCCGTAGCCAGTGCGTTCCTGCTCATTGGCATCGCCTTTTTGTACAAGCTGACCGGTACCTTGAACATCGATCACATGGTGGGCCTGATGCCCCCGGCGGCCACCGCCGGCCTGGCCACGGTGATGCTGTTTCTGGTCGTCGGCATGGCCATCGAATTGAAACTGCTACCGGTCAATGGTCCGGCGCTCGACCTGTACGACGGCGCCGAACCGGGTGTGATGGCCCTGCTGGTGGGCACCACGGTCAACGGCGTGCTGTTCGCGTTCTGGAAAATTTGCCTGCTGATGCCCCCGGAATGGAACACCACCATCATGGCCCTCGGCATGGTCACTTTCGTGGGCAGCAACCTGCTGGCCACGGGGCAGGATCGGCCCCGGCGCATGCTCGGTTATTCGTCCAGTGCGCAAATTGGTCTTTTGGTATTTCTGATTCCGCTGGTCCAACAGGGCACCATTGCCCTGCTGGCGGCGGGGCTGCTGCTGATCAACCACACCCTGGCCAAGGCCGGGATGCTGTGGCTGGCCGGCAACCTGGACGGCACCACTCGCCGTGATTGGGTCGGTGCCTTCCGGGGCAGCATGGTCGCTCGCACGGCCTTGATCATCTTCATCCTGGCCATCACCGGTTTGCCGCCTTTCCCCGGTTTTTGGGGCAAATGGCAGGTTCTGACCGGCCTGATGACCGGCGGCTACGGCTGGTGGGTCCTGCCCCTGCTGACCGGGTCACTTCTGGAATTTGTCTACTACTACGGTTGGTACCGTCGCGTGCAAACGCCCGCGGCGGACGACCAGCCTTCGGCGCGGCCTTTGGGCGGAATTGCGGACCTGGGTGGGGTCGCAATTTTCGCCCTGGCCGCGCTGGTTTTCGGTGGCTGGATCATGCGCGACATGACGGGCCTGAACGATCAGTCGTTGATCTTTGTGGCGGCAGTTGGTACAGTGCTGGTCTTCTTGCGACGCTTGCCCAGGGCCGTTTTGGCGGCCACCGCAGTCGCGACTTTGGCAGCGGCAGCGTGGTTTTCTCAAACATCCGGCAGTTTGGCTTTGTCCACGGTGTCCGGATTGTTCGAGGTCATGATCCTGGGTGGCGGTGTTGTGGTGTCTTTGGCCGGCTTGTCCGGATCCAAGGGCACATTTGAGCGCTTTCACGGCTTGCTTTTGATTCTGATTGCCTCGCTGCTGCTGCTGGTTCGCACCGACAGTCTCCTGCTGTTCTTCGTAGCCTGGGAAGTGCTGCCCTGGAGCAGTTACCTGGTCGTCAGCTCGGGCCGTCTGGGGGCCAAACCCGGCCAGCTCTATATGATCTTCTCCGGCGCGGCGGGCTTCCTGCTACTGGGCGGATTCATGCTGGCCATTGGCGCCGGGCAAGACTCCATCACTGGCCTGAGCCTGCTGACAGGTCCCACCGCAGCCTGGACCTGGGGCCTGCTGGTGCTCGGTTTCCTGGGCAAATCGGCGGCCTGGGGTGTGCACATCTGGGCGCCCGGTGCCTATAGCGAAGCGCCCGACCTGTTCACACCTTTCTTGTCGGGTGTCGTCTCCAAGATTCCCATGTTTGGCCTGGCCATGGTGGCCTTCCGCATCGCGACCGGCAATCTGCCGACCGTCGGCGGCATGGACCTGACCTGGCTGCTGGCCGTCATCGGTGGCCTGACCGCCTTCGGCATGACCCTGGCCGCCGTCTTCCAGGAAGACGCCAAAAAACTGCTGGCCTACTCCTCCGTAGGCCAAGTGGGCTACATCATCGTCGGTCTGGCGATCCTTTCGCCCTTGGGTTGGACCGCAGCTCTGTTCCACGCCGTGCATCACCTCATGTTCAAGGGCCTGCTCTTCCTGGCTATCGCCGGCGTGATCATGCGCACCGGCACCCGCACCATGTACGAAATGGGCGGCCTGATCAAACGCATGCCCGTCAGCTTCATCTCGGTGCTGATCGGCATCATCGCCCTCAGTGGCGTGCCACCGCTGGCTGGTTTCTCGGGCAAGTGGCTGTTGTATCAAGCACTGCTGAGCAAAGGGTGGCTGTTCATTTTGGCCCTGATGATGTTCGCCTCCGTGGTGGCCTTCATCTATATGTTCCGCCTGATCCACGCTGTTTTCCTGGGTCAGCTCAAGACCGTGCACCGCACCGTTAAAGAAGCGCCGCTGCCCATGGTGATCGCCCAGGTGGTCCTCATCATCGGCATCATGACGCTGTCGGTCTTCCCGCAGCTGCTGCTCAATCCCCTCAATACCATGATGGTGACTCAGTTCGGCCAACCGGCCCTAACCATCGAAGGTGTGGCGATCACGACCATGAGCGGCCAGACGCTCAACGCGACGCACATGATGGTGCTGGTGATGGCGCTGTTTGGAATCATGGCCCTGGCCCTGCTGGTGCTCGGACCCAAGACCCGCAAGGTGGGGCAGTTGGACATCGGGTTTGCCGGCGAGATTCCGCCGCCGCCCGAAGAGATCCACTTCGCCTCGAATTTTGCCCAGCCGTACGCCCGGGCCTTTGCGCCCCTGCTGAAGCCGCGGGCCACGGACTTCTGGCGCTCATTCACCGAAAACACCGCCGGCGTGGTCGACGCGCTGCGCAAGATCTACTCGGGCAACGGACAGACCTACGTCATGTATCCGGTGCTGCTGATTGTCGTGTTC
>DAOVTU010000650.1 GCA_030632925.1 Candidatus Krumholzibacteriia bacterium
GATCAGGCTCTTGGCGAAGAGCGCAGTTTCTTCGCCGTGGGTGATGCCACTGGCAGTGGGGTGGAGGAGTTTGTCACCTTCCGTTCCGTGGCGGCGGTGGATCCCGTTTCGCCGACCGAAACCGGCGGGCGCAATCCCGACCTGATCGTCATTACCCACGAAGACTTCAGCGATGCCATCGGCCGTTGGGTCGATCACCGCATTGCCCGCTCGGGTGGCATGCTGGACGTCCACGTGGTCAAGTTGCAGGACGTGTTTGACTGGTACAGCGGCGGACTGAAAGACCCCTGGGCCATCAAACGTTTCACCGCCCATGCCATTTCTGAATGGAACAGCTGGTCGCTGATGATCGTTGGCGATGCCAACGAAAACGCACTGGGCAAGGAAGTGCTGTCTTCGGCCCGGGATTGGAGCGCCGACTGGGTGCCCACCCACTACCACGTGCAGCATGCTTCGGGTTTTGCGCCCGAATTGATGGCCTCGGACAAGTGGTACGCCAGCCTGCAGGCCGGCGGCGACTATCCCAACGATTCATTCCCCTTTGACGTGTCCGCTCCCTGGGACATGTACAGTGGCCGTTTCCCCTGCAACAGCGTGGGCGAATTGAATGTGATGATCGACAAGGTCATCACCGTCGAAAGCGTGCAGGCCAATCAGGATTGGCGCCGGCGGGGCATCTTCTTTGCCGATGACGAATGGTCCAATGGTTTGGGTATTCAGGCGCAATCTGAGCTGACCTACAAATATGGCGAAGTCGTATTTGGGGCCAGCGAGCGCGACAGTCTCGGATACATGTGGGCCAACCGGGCGGCCGTACCGTTGGACTCGGTGGTGGTTTTGCTCAAACCTTACATGGACCAGGGCTTCCCCTATGTTTTGCCGCCTCCGCCGGCGTCCCCGGATCCGCGGGATCTTGGCGACGCCCGTGACTATGCGGCGGCCTTTGCCACCGATCCCCTGATCCAGGCGATGAGCGGTGGCGGAATTGTTTGCCACTATCAGGGCCACGCCAATCCTTATGTACTCAGCTCTGAGTTCTGGTTCGAGGACCGCAAGGTGACCCTCGGCCGAGACGACGTGGACCGCCTGGCCAATACCGGCAAGCCGTGGTTCTTCATGGGCATGGGGTGTCACATTGCGGACTGGGCCCAGAATGCGGTGCGCACCGAAGTGGTGCCCAACGAACCGAGCATTGCCGAAAAAATGCTGAGCCGCAACAACGCCGGCGCCAGCGCCATTTATGCCAGCTCGGGCTTCGAGTTCATCTCGGCCAACAAGGAATTTGGCGAGTATATTTTCCGGCGCTGGGTCGATACACCGCCGTCCGCGCGACCGGTGGGAAATGGGAACGGATCAGATCTGCCTATCCGCAGCCGCTGGATGATCGGCGAGTTGATGTGGGTCGCCGAGGCTGACATCCGGGCCGACAAGCCGTGGTACCCATATCCTGAAATGATCGCCCAATACGTACTCCTGGGCGACCCGTTGATGTTGCTGGACGCCGGCGAAGCCCAGGTCACCGCGATCCTGGTGTGCAACCCCGACCAGGAAATCAGCGGCGAAGTGGATCTGGTGGCCCTCGATGCTTCGAACCGGCGCACGATCAACCTTGAGGCGCGCGACGAAGCGGGCATCGACCGGATCCAAGTTGTAGATTCGAGCGGAGCAGATCTGACGGCTCAGGTCGCCACGGAAACCCTGCCTCAGGGCGCGGTCAACCACCGCATCGTCAACTACGGTCTTGAAGTGCCGGTGCAGCCCTACGACCACAGCCTAATCGTGCGAGTGTTCGACACCGGCGGCGCCCTGGCCACCGACCGCCACTACGAACTGGTGTTGAACATGCCCCAGACGGCGGCCTTCATGACTGGAGGCGAAGTCCTCAATCCCGATGAGTGGGTTTTTCAGGCCACCGAACCGGTGTCTGTCAGTGCCGTGGTCACCAGCAGCGCGCAGCTGAATGATGCCATGGTCCTGAGCCTGACCAGCGAAACCCTGGTGCTCAGTGACATCGTGTTCAGTTTCAATACCAACGGCGAGTTGTTGGTGGACTACACCGCCGTTTCGTCGACCACGGACGCCGACGAAACCCATGCGGTGGTGCTGAGCATCGATGGCCTGCCCACCGAATTGGTGATGCAGTCCGGCGCCTCCACAACCCCCGTGGCGGGTATTGGGCGAGTCTACAACTTCCCCAACCCGATGCAGGATGACACCAGATTCGTCTTCGAAAGCAGCGCCTCCGGTGGTGCCGGCGTGATCCGCGTGTTCTCGGTGGCGGGCAGTACGGTGGCCCAGATCAATTTTGATCAGTCGGCTGCCGGTCGCAGCACCGTGGTCTGGGACGGGCTCGACAGCCGTGGCGACGAACTCGCGAACGGAACCTATCTGTACCGCATTGAAATCGAGGCGCCGGGTGGCCGCATTGTCAGCGACATGCAACGCCTGGTGATGATGCGGTAGCTGAATTCGAAATCTTTGGAACCCTCGATGGGTCGGAAGACTTGACGGGACACAGGCCGCTTCGGAAGGCTCGTGTCCCGTTTTTTACCCCTGCTGCAAAGGGATGCCATGAGAAGGATCTCGGCCCTGATTGTTGTTTTTGTATTGCTGTCCGGTTGCGCCGGC
>DAOVTU010000267.1 GCA_030632925.1 Candidatus Krumholzibacteriia bacterium
GCACGGCCCACGATGTGAAGTCCGTCAAACAGCGCATCACCAAGGCCAAACAGGACACGCCGCTGATCGCAAAAATCGAAAAATTCGAGGCCCTCGACAACATCGACGAGATCATCGCCGAAGCCGACGGCATCATGGTCGCCCGTGGCGATCTGGGAGTGGAAATTCCCCTGGAGACGGTGCCCCGGATGCAGAAAATGCTCATCCACAAAACCAACGAGGCAGCCAAACCGGTCATCACGGCCACGCAGATGTTGCGCTCGATGGTCGAAAATCCGCGCCCGACCCGGGCTGAAGTCACCGATGTGGCCAACGCCATCTATGACGGCACCGATGCCATCATGCTGTCTGAAGAAACAGCCATGGGCGACTACCCGGTCGAGGCCGTCAGGGTCATGGCCAGTGTCGCGGCCGATACCGAAACCCATTTTGACTATGCCGGTTGGAAATACCGGTTCCCGGAAGATCGCAAACTCAGTTTCAAGCGCGCGGTGGCCCACAGCGCCGTGGCCATGGCCAAAGACATCGACGCAGCAGCCATCATCACCTGTACCAAAAGTGGCGGCACCACCAAACTGGTGGCGCGCTACCGTCCGCGTCAGGCCCTGCTGACGATGACACCGGTCTGGCAGACAGCCCTGCGCATGGCCCTGACTTTTGGCGCCATCCCGGTGGTGATCGACTTGAGTGACAGTGCGGAAGAGTTGGAACGCCAGGCCATTTCACAGGCATTGCAGGGCGGATTCGTGAAGCCCGGCCAACCGGTGGTGATCACCGCGGGCTTGCCCTTCAACGTCGAAGGCACGACCAACCTGATCAAGGTGGCGACTGCAGAATGGTCGTAAACTGCCGAGTGGTCATAAGTAACGCCCACGCCAACTAGCGCACGACTACAAACCGGCCCTGGAACGGTTCAAACCGCGCGTCGTTGGACTCCACTACAAAGAGATAGATCCCGCTGACAACTTCCTGCCCGTTGCGCGACATCAGATCCCATGAAATGGCGCCGCCGCCGTTGAGCCCGTCGTGCTCCAGAGTCTCGACCAGGTCACCACTGGCCGTGAAAATTTTCACCAGATTGTGGGCCGCCGGCAGGTTGTTGAACATGATGCGCTCGCCGGTCGGGCTTTCCGGTGAAGCTGGCTGCTTCTGGAATTCGGCCAACGACTCGCGCGTGGCCGGATTGGGGTAGGCGTAGATGTTGACCCCATCGCGGGCCCGCTGTTCGGCTGTCTGGGGGATGGGCGCCGGCATGACGAACTTCTGATTGTTGCCCGGATCGCTCTGCACGCCATAGCCTGCCAGCTGGTAGGCCTCGCCATCCCATTCCAGCAAATGGTCACTGGCGACCACCGAATAGAACGTCTGGAAACCGTTGGGCACGCCGGTGTCGAGGTAGTGGTAGTAGGTGCGCGGGCGCTTGGCAACCACTCGATCAGGGGCGGGCGAATGCAAACGCCGCGTCACGTCAAAGAAGGTGTCCAGCACCGTTGGCGCGTATTCCCAGGGCACCAAAGTCTCCATGCCGGGGATGACCGCGCCACGCGAATCGCGCAGTGGCGGGCGGGTCAGGAAACGGTTCTCCACGTCGGCGTCCACGAATTCCTGCATGACTTCGGCCAACCCCTCGTACTGGGGGTCGGTCAAGGCAACCGGCACATAGCGGGCCACCTCCAGGCCGGTATTGCGTCCCAGGCTGCGCTCTTGATCCGAGTCGGCAATCCCCGGGGGTATGCTGTTGACCAGATCAAACTCCTGGACCATGGACCACAAGCGGGCCTCGGGCCCGATGTCGTTTGAAGTGCCGTCGGGCCGGATCCAGTTGGCCACCCGCCAGATGCGGTAGGACTCGAAGTCTCTCTGGCCATTGTCCGGGTCTATGTCGAATTCGCTGATATCATCCCAAAACAACTCCACCGAATTGTCGCCGGCCTCGAGGCGCACATTGGGTGGTACCGGCGGGTTTTCACCCGGGAAAACCCAGGGAATATTCGTTTCGCGGCCAAAAGTTCCAGTCCGGTAACGGCTACCCTGGGAGACCCAATAGAGACCGTTCTCGACGGTGCATTTCCGTCCCATGATCCGAAAGCACTCTTCGCAGTTGTCGGCGTTGACATAAATGCAGCGCCGGCCGTCGAAGGTGGTGAACATGGCGTCCTTGTTGATAATCTCGGCACCAAAAACGGGGTCGGAACCGGTGCACTCTTCATCCATGAACCCGATCCGGAAGTCGAACAGACGCTCCGAGCCGTCTTCGTAGGTGGGATAGTCGCCGATGCAAACCAGCCGCTCGTTCCCACCCTGTCCCGTGGTCCAGTTGTTGTCGAAGTCGACATAGATGCCGCGGTGGATCATGGAGGCCCGCAACGCATTCTGCAGCATGTCGGCCATGCCATTGCCTATGACCATGGCCACCTGGTAGGAAAGTTTGCGACCGGGGGGCAAATTGCGAAAGGGGCCGCTGGCCATCATGTATTTCAAATCACCGGACTGGTCTACGCGCCGGTCGCGGTCGATCTGGGTCTTGGTCATCAGGCCATAGCGTTCGGCATCGGACAGGGGCTCGCCATTTTGGATCGTCAGGGCGTTGGTTGCGAAAATCTGGAAACTGTTCACGCCCACCAGGTTCGGTGCGTAGTACTTCACCGCGTCGGTGTCGTGGCCCAACAACATGGTGCCGAAAATGCCCGGCAGGGGATCGACTTCCGCCGCGTCCTTCATCCAGCCGATTTCCATGCGGTGGAACAGGCCGTCGGGGCCGCGCACCGAACCACTGTAGAACCCGGCCAGATCATCGGGGGCCGAACCGCCATCGCCGCGTCTCTGGATGTCGCAATCGACGTACATGCCCAGGTACAGGTCCTTGACCTGTTCGAAGCCGGTATTGATGATCTCGTAGTCAAACAGGACAATGTCTTCAAAGTCGTCCTGGAAGAAGGTCGCGGCGCGCTGGACGACAGCCAGGCCCAGGGGCCTGTGGTCCGGATACAGCTCACGCACCAGGCCCGTATTGTCGTACATCGTAGCGGTCATCATCTGCGAAGCGATTTGGCCAAAATCTTCGTCGATCTGGCCGTCGCCATCGTCGTCAAAGCCGTTGAGAAAATCCTCGTCGATGCGTCCGTCATTGTCGTCGTCGGCACGGTGGTCGGGCATGCGGTAGCCGGTGATGTGGTCATTCAGGTTGGGCCGCACGACCACGCCTTCGCGGGATTCATAAATGGTGTCGGTGATCCTGTCGCCCGGACGCAGTTCCCGTTCGGGTTGCCCTGTGGTTACCGACAGTTGGCCATTGATGATGCCACCTATCCACAGGCCGGCGCCCCACAGGTATTCCTTGCCCGAGCCGCCGGGCCACTGGCCACTGGGCGCGCTGCTGTAGGGAAAGGTCTGGGTATACTGGGAGCCGATCAGGCCATGGTTGGTGATGTTGATGTGCAACTCGCCCATGTCCAAAACATAGGAACCGTCGAGCACATGAATACCATCGGGCCGGATGGATTCTTCGTGGCGCAACTCTTCCCGCGGCTCAGCCTGGGTCGTGGTTGGCAACAGGGCACACAGCAACACCAGCACCAGAGCGGTCCTGAAATCACACAACAATCGGTGGCCCGAGAGAGATCGGGAGCGAACGGTCATGGTACCTGAATTTCGGCCCTTTAAAAGCGAGAGAGGGCGGGCCTGTCGCGACGAGTCCGGTGAGCGCCGAACACGGCGGGACGCTGCAAATGTCGAGGGAGCAGAATCCGATTTGAAAATAGGAGTTCGGGGTGATGAGGGCAAGAGGCCCGCCACCAACCACATGGAGTTACCCGTCCTCTTCTTCCTCATCGTCCGGCCCCGGGAGCTCGGGTTGCCGCGCTGGGGGCAAGACATCCTGAAAAACAACCCCATATATCTCCCATATCGTCACGAATAGCGCGGCGATGATGGGCCCGATGATCAACCCAAGGGCGCCAAACATCAAAATGCCGCCCATAGTGGCCAGCAGGATCAGCAAATCCGGCAATTCGGTGTCTTTGCCCACCATCCGGGGCCGCAGGAAATTGTCCACACTGCCCACGACCAGGCCGCAGAAAACCGCCAGGAAAATGCCCTTGGCCAGATGCCCCCCGGCAATCAGAATCACCGCCGCCGGCACCCACACCAGCGCCGTTCCGATGCCCGGAATGATCGACAACACCACCATAATGGCCGCCCAAAAAACGGCGCTCGGCACGCCCACGAGGGCAAAAGCGATGCCGGCCAGACTGCCCTGCAGGGCTCCGATGGCTGCGGTGCCCTTGAGGGTGGCCCGGGTCACGGAGCTGAATTTTTCCAGCAATCGGCGCTCTTCGTGGTCCTCGAGGGGCAAATAGTAGAGCATCAGATCGACCAGTTTGTGCCCGTCGATGAGGAAGAAGTACATGCTGTACAACATGATCATGAGCATGAAGAGGAACTGCACTGTGCCGGTCGTGGCGGCCGAAAGGCTGTTGATCAGGAACCTCGAAAACACGCCCACCATTTCGCCGGCCTTGGTCAGGATGTCGTCCTGGTAGGGGGCTACCCGGTCGTAGAAGGGCTGGTTTTGCAGCCAGACCATGACCTCGTCCGGATGGGCGAGTTTGTCCTGCACCCAGGGCGTGACCGAGTTGCCGACCTTGATGGCTTCACCGGTGACGATGCCCAGCAACAAGCCCAAGGGCAGGATGATCACCAGTACGATCAGCAGCAGGGTGCAGATCGAGGCGGCGGGCGCCCGTTGGCCGAAGCGCCCCAGCAGCCGCTGGTAAAGGGGTTGGGCCAAAGAGGAAAAAATGCCCGCCAGCAGCACGGCCATCAGGAAGGCTTTGATCATCGAAAAGAAAACCACCGTGATGATGGCCAACAGCAAGAGCAGGACACTTTTGCTGGCAAGGGAGCTGTTCATGGGCAGCACTTTCGCTGGAAATATTCACCAAAATGGGTTCCGGAGCCTGCTGCCATGTTAAATGACTGGTCACCGCGCCGTCTCCTGCTATTTTGTGGGGCGAGAAACCGCAGTCAACATTCCCCAGAATAAAGGAGATCCGCCGTGGCCGATCTGAAAGCTGTATTTGAGACCGACAAGGGCACCATCAACGTGACCCTGTTCGCCGACCAGGCCCCCATGACGGTGGCCAACTTCGTGAACCTGGCCCAACGCGGCTATTACGATGGCCTCAACTTCCACCGCGTCATCAGCGACTTCATGATCCAGGGCGGCTGCCCCCAGGGCACCGTCACCGGTGGTCCCGGCTACCAGTTCGGCGCCATGTGCCGCGCCGAGTTCCAACACGACACCCCCCCCATGCTGTTGATGGCCAACGCCGGCCCCGGCACCAAC
>DAOVTU010000582.1 GCA_030632925.1 Candidatus Krumholzibacteriia bacterium
GATGGCGAAGCGGTTGGCGAAGTGGAGATCGTTTTTGTGGCCGAGAGGTCGGCTTCGTGCACGGTGAGTAGCCAGGTGCAGGACCTTGTCGCCGGCGATATCGTGATTTTTGAGGTGATCGAGGCTGCGCCGACCGTGGTGGAGACCCCGGTTCCGACTCGCCAGCGCACCCGTGTGCCAGGCACCACCACCAGTTCCTCGCGCGGCAAGGCCAAGCCCCGATTGCGCGGTTCGATAGCCGTGCAATGGGACCACGGCGAAGAAACCAAGGACCGCAACCTGCAAACCGACGTGTTCCGGATGCCCTTCCGGCTGAAGGCCCAGGACGTTTGGCGCGGCTTCAATTTTCGCACCCGCGGCAGCCTGCGGCGCCTGGAGCGCAAGGGCTTCAGCGGCAACACACCCACTGGAGAATGGCGCAACCGCATCCAGGAAGTGGCTTTGGTGCGCGATGATCGGGACCAGACCTGGCACATCGCCCTGGGCCGTATCGGTGGCCGGATGACCAATTCGGCCGGACCTTTTGATGGCCTGGCGGTCAACCGGCGCCTTGGTGCCCAAACGCGGTTTGGACTCTTTGGAGGCTTCGCGCCGGAGTGGGGCAGCCTCGGTTTCGGCACCGACGACCACCTGCTTGGCGCCGACTTTCATTACAATCGGCGCACTGCCAACGGCCGCACTCTCGATCTGGTCATGGCCGGCATCGGCCGTTACCGCAGTGGCGAAATCAGCCGCGAATACGTGACCATGACCACCACCTGGCGCGGCAGCAAGGGCCTGAGCCTGCTGCAGGCTGCAGAAGTGGACTTCAATCGCGGTTGGCGTCAGGATGCCGGAGCCCGCTCTGTCGTGCTGTCCAGTATCGCCTTCACCGGGCGCTACCAGTTCAACCGCCAGTTGTCGGCCGACCTGGGCTACGACAACCGCGAACCGGTGCGCACCTGGGAAACCCGTTCGTTGCCCGACAGCCTGTTCGAAAACGCCGGACGCAAAGGCCTGCGGGCCAGTGTGCGGTTGCGACCAGTGGGCCGCGTGACTTTGAACCTGTCGGGAAACCTGCGCAAGGACGACCGCAGCGGTGAGGACATCACGTCCTGGAACGCGCGGGTCAATGCGCCCGGCGTGCTGATGGACCGGCTCAACCTATACGGTGGCTTGCGCAGCTTTGATGGCCCTTGGTTGTCGGGTTGGGCTCCCATGATGGGTTTGACGAAGGCGTTGCAATCGGGGTACAACTTGCGAGCCGAAGCCGGCTACTATAGCTACACTGGCAACATAGACGACTCCTCGCGTGACAATTCGTGGGCACTGATGGGTGTCAGCAAGGACCTGAGCGCCAAGCTTTCGGCCTCGATGGAATACCGACAGGACTGGGGCGACGATATCGAAGGTCGCCGCTGGTTCCTGGAACTGCGTCGCCGTTTCTGATCCAACCACTCTCTGCTAATAAGGGGATGATGTGGAATCGCTGCTCATTTGGATGGTGGTGCTGACTTTCGTTGTCGGCGGTGTCGTCTTCTATACCCGCAATTTTCGCCGCCAACGGCGCAGCGACCGCGAGCGTCTGACCCAGACCCGCGATCTGGGCATGGACAAGGCCTCGGGCCAGTATCCGCTGGTTGATGCGGCGGCCTGCATCGGCTGCGCCACCTGCGTGGCGGCCTGTCCCGAAGGCGATGTGCTGGGCATCGTGCTGGGCAAGGCTGTGGTCATCAACGGTTCGCGCTGCATCGGTCACGGCAAGTGTGCCGAAGCCTGCCCGGTGGGTGCCTTGAAAGTCGGCCTCGGCGACATCACCAAACGCGATGACATTCCCCTGCTGGACGATTACAACCAAACCAATGTGCCCGGCCTGTGGATCGCCGGCGAGTTGAGCGGATTCGCGTTGATCAACAATGCGGTGAACCAGGGCTGTCGCGTGATTGAACGCATTGCCGAGACAGCAGGGCCCAGGTCAGGCACGCCGGATCCGGACCTGTTGGATGTGGTGGTCGTGGGCGCGGGCCCGGCGGGTATGAGCGCTGGCCTGAGAGCCCTGGAGCTGGGCCTGTCCTGTGTGGTGCTGGACCAGCAGGGAGCCGGCGGTACGATTTTGCAGTACCCGCGCCGCAAGCTGGTGATGGTGCAACCGGTGGAGATTCCCTGCCTGGGCAAGCTGCCCCGCCTGGAATATTCGAAAGAAGAGTTGTTGGAGATCTGGGAAAAACTGTACACCGAATATGAACTGGATATCCGCAACGGCGTGCGGGTGACGGCGGTCTCCGGGCAGCAGGGCAATTTTGCAGTTGTCACCAGCGAGGGCAATTTTCTGGCGCGCCATGTCGTTCTGGCTCTCGGTCGCCGCGGCACACCGCGCCGGCTGAACGTGCCGGGTGAAGATCTGTCCAAGGTCGCCTACAAGTTGATCGACGCCGAAGCCTACGAAGGCCGCCGCGTGATGGTGGTCGGCGGCGGAGACTCGGCCGTGGAAGCGGCCATGGGCCTGGCCCACCAAAAAGGCTGCAAAGTTTCCATCTCGTACCGCAAGCCGGACTTCATGCGCATCAAACAACGCAACGCCGACCGCATCCAACCCCTGATTGCCGATGGCACCATTGAATTTTACGGGGCCACCACGGTGAGTAGCATTCAGGAAGACAAGGTGGTGGTCGAGGGCCCGAACAACGCGACCATCGTGCCCAACGACGATGTGTTCATCCTGGCCGGTGGTATTCCACCCTTCGGGTTCCTGCGGGAGTTGGGTGTGAAGTTTGGTGGCGACCAGCGGGACATTGCGGCGGTGGGCAAGCCGAAAGCAGCGGGTTGAGCGCCGGCGGTTCATGGTTTATCTTGGCTGTGAGTTGCTAACCGAACCTCAGGCCTGAAAGTCCGCTGCCATGCCCCTGAAAATCGAAGCCCGTTCCCACTGGACCGAACTGACCCTGAACCA
>DAOVTU010000119.1 GCA_030632925.1 Candidatus Krumholzibacteriia bacterium
CGACAAAGGCGAAGCGCTTGCCGGTGATGAACAGCTCCGATTCGTCCGTCATGCCAGCCAACTGTTGGGCGATCTCTTTGGATCCGGCCGGAATCACCAGCAGCAGCGACCCGCCGATGGCGCCTTTGAGCACCTTGCGCAGGAATCCCCGACGATCCATCGCGATGTCCTGGCGGATCCGGTTCATTTCGTCCATGACGAATGCACCTCCTGATCCTTCGGCAGGCCCATCATTTCCCGGGCCTCGTGCACCCATTTCATGGGAGCGTGCACATGATGGCACTCGTTGCAGACGTGCTCGCGGCGCACTTTTTTATCTGTCTGATGTTCCGGGTAGCCCACCAATTTGATCATTTCCGGTGGCCGCGCCTGGACGATCTTGTTGTGGCAGCGCAGGCACAGGGTGCGGATGTTCTCGCCGCGCACCACGGGCATGATTCCCACCACGGTGTCGCGCTTGATGTGGTCAGCGTAAGCGCCATGGCAGAACTCGCACGAGATGTCTTTATGCACCCCCGCGACGTGGATTTTTCGGATCAGGGGATGGCACTCGAGACAGGATTCGGTGGTCATGTTGCGGGCCTGCCGGTTCGCCTCGTCGCTGACGGCACCAGGGCGGTAGTAGCCGTGCTCGCCAAATTCAGGTGGCAGAAACAGGGGCCGCAGCGACAACCCCAGGACCATCACACCGGCAAGGGTCAGGATGATCCTGACCACGTGCACCCTCGGTGATGACTTGAATTCCGGCTGCACCGTGTCCCCCCGGCGGCTGGGTGGCTGCTCAAATCGGTTAATTGTTTAACAGATAATGGTCACCGCTATGTCATCTTGCAAGCCAGGCTGGGGTGGGTTCAAGGTAAATCCTATTGAAATTGCGGGATTTTCAACAAGCGATCAATAAACGCACCCGCCCAAATCGCGCTAAACCGTTAAACAACTTAAATATACAGACTCGTAAAGCGTCCCAGTGCCCCGTCCGGAGCCTTCAAATCCACCAGCAAAATAATTTGGAGCACATGTCATTTTTTAAACAGAAAAGGGCGGCGGGAACGCCTCATACGAGCTCCGGACCATTGTGCCTCACGGACCCGAGCCGAACTTCTAAGGTAGTGGCCAAACGCTGCAATCTGGATCCGGTTTCCCCCGCCTCCTTGACACCAAACATTTCTTGATATAAGATCATGGCTGATCAGGGAACGAACCTGAATCGCCTGGATTATGTAGAAACCCAGATTTTTTGGAGACAGAAGTGACCCTGCGTTCGAACCACATCCAAACCTCCTCCACCCGATGGTGGCAGTGGCGTACTTACACAAGTACCCGGATGTTTGCGTTTGCGCACGGGAGGTTCACTGACTAGCTGACCAGAAGCTGAACAAAGAACCCGCACCGTTTCCAGACCCGCCATCCGAGCAGATGGTGGTTTTTTCATACCCCCACTTGCCGGATCGCGAAGCCTCGGAAACCACACCCAAAGTGGAGGCCGCGATGATATCGCCCACTCGTATTGATTATGTCGACCGCACCAAGGAAGGGCAAAACGTGCCCGTCCGGACCACCATTCCGGCAGACCTCGAAACGCCGGTTTCGGTCTACCTGAAACTGAAGCGTTTCATGGACACCCAAGGTGGTGGCAGCGCGTTTTTGTTCGAAAGTGTCGAACGCGGCGTGCAGATGGGACGGCATTCGTTCATCGGATTGTCGGCTGAGACGGACATCCAACTGGTCAACGGCGTGGTCCACACGCGGCGCCAGGGCTTGGGCAACAGTGAAGCACCTGTCGACCCGAGCGACCCCCTGGGCCCAATCCGCAGTGAACTGGCGGCCTCGACCCTGCTGCACGATCCCGACCTGATGCTGCCCCCGCCCTTCGGTGGCGCCGTGGGTTACGTGGGCTTCGACATCGTGAAGTACTTCGAGAACATTCCCCTGGCCGAAGGCACGGGCGACGACCTGCCCGACTACCGCTTCATGTTCCCGCGCACACTGGTGGTTTTTGATCACGTCAAAAGCGAGATCGAAATCCTGACCTTGCCGGGCGATGGCGAACCCGACCAGGCCCACGCCAAGGCCTGCACCGAAATCGAAGCGGTGCTGCATGCTCTGGACCAGCCGTTGCCACCCGAGGCGCGCCGCGAGCGGGGCAGCGTTGACCCGTCGGACCCACCGGCTGATCCCAGCGAAGGCCTGACCTCGAACTTTGAACGCGCAGCTTTCATGAACATCGTGGAGCAGGCTCAGGAACACATCCTGGCCGGTGATGCCTTCCAGATCGTTCTGTCCCAACGGCTCAGCGGCGAAACGGAAGTCTCGCCTTTCCAGATCTACCGCGCGCTGCGCATCCTCAACCCCAGTCCCTATCTCTTTTTCCTCGACTTCAACGACTTCCAATTGGTGGGCTCGTCGCCCGAGATGATGGTGCGCCTGACCAAAGGCAAGTTGCAGGTCAACCCCATTGCCGGCACGCGGCCGCGGGGCAAAACCGTGGCCCTGGACAACGAACTGGCCGAGGACCTTCTGGCCGACGAAAAAGAGCGGGCCGAACACGTCATGCTGGTCGATCTGGGACGCAACGATGTGGGCCGCGTGTGCCAAACCGGCAGCGTCTCTGTGGACGAATTCATGGCCGTCGAGCGGTACAGCCACGTGATGCACCTGGTCAGCCGGGTGTCCGGTGATTTGAACGAGGGGCTGGACATGTTCGATGCGCTGCGGGCCACCTTCCCCGCCGGTACGGTTTCGGGCGCGCCCAAAATTCGGGCCATGGAGATTCTTTCGGAACTGGAAGCCAGCCGCCGCGGGCCCTACGCCGGTGCCGTCGGCTACTTCGGCCAGGACGGCGACATGGACATGTGCATCACCATCCGGACCCTGCTGATGCAGGGCCAGAAGTTCAGCGTGCAGGCCGGCGCCGGCATTGTGGCCGACTCTGACCCCGGACGCGAATATCAGGAATCACTGGACAAGATCCGGGCGCTGACCCGGGCGGTCCGCATCGCCGAGGAGGGCCGATAGTCATGCATTTGCTCATCGACAACTACGACTCGTTCACATTCAACATCGTGCAGGCCCTGGGCGCTTTGGGAGCCGAAGTGCGCGTGGTGCGCAACGATCAGATCACGGTGGCCGAAGCGGTTGACATGCAACCGGCCAGCCTGGTGATCTCCCCCGGACCCGGCACCCCTGATGATGCCGGCGTGAGCATGGACCTGATCAAGGCCCTGGCCGGACAGGTGCCCATACTCGGGGTTTGCCTGGGCCACCAGAGTATCGTGCAGGCTTTCGGCGGCACCATCATTCGGGCCGAACGGGTGATGCATGGCAAAAAAAGCCGCGTCTCCCACAATGGCTCGACCATCTACTCCTTCTGGTCCAACCCCTTCCAGGCCACGCGGTACCATTCGCTGATGGCCCAGGAAAGCGCCTTGCCCGACGTGCTGAAAGTTTCCAGCTACACCAGTGGCGGCGAAATCATGGGCGTGCGGCACCGCGAACTGCCCATCGAAGGAGTGCAGTTTCATCCCGAGTCGATCCTGACTCCGGAGGGTTCCACCCTGTTGGGTAATTTCCTGCAGCTGGCCAGACCGAAAGGGGCAAGCCATGCCGTCGGGCGCTGAAAGCAGTGTGCAAATGCTGAACGATCTGGTCAGTGGCCATGACCTGACGCAGAGCCAGGCCCACGGCCTGATGACCCTGGTCATGGCCGGTGAAGTCCCCCCAGCGCGCCTGGCCGGATTGCTGATCGCCTTGCGGGCCAAGGGCGAAACCGTGGCCGAGATCACTGGGTTCGCGAAGGCCATGAGCGAAAATGCGGTCACCGTGGCACCGCGGCGCACCGATCTGGTGGACACCTGCGGCACCGGCGGCGACGGCAGCGGCACTTTCAATATTTCCACGGCTACGGCCATCGTCGCAGCGGCCATGGGCTGCGGCGTGGCCAAACATGGCAACCGGGCGGTGTCGTCGGCCTGCGGCAGTGCCGATGTGCTCGAAGCCCTGGGCGTGGACATCGGCCTCGATGCCGTCCAGTCGGCCGCCCTGGTCGATGAGATCGGGCTGGGTTTCCTGTTTGCGCCGGGTCTGCATCCGGCCATGAAACACGCCATGCCAGCGCGCCGCGAACTGGGCGTGCGCACGGTGTTCAATATTCTGGGTCCCTTGACCAATCCGGCCGGAGCCCGCCGGCAATTGCTCGGCGTTTTTGACGCCGCCCTGTGCAGGACCATGGCTGAAGTGCTCGGCGCCCTCGGGTCCGAGAAAGCCTACGTGGTGCACGGGGAAGGTGGCCTGGATGAAGTTTCTTTGTATGGCCCGACCCACGTGGCCGAGTTGAATCAAGGCACCGTTGGCACCTTTATCTTTCATCCCAGCGACGTGGGGCTGAAGACCTGCCAACCCGAAGATCTGCTGGGAGGCTCGGTTGAAGTGAACGCCCAGATCATCCGCGACATCATGGCCGGCCAAACCGGTCCGCAGGCTGATGTCGTGATCCTGAACGCCGCCTTCGTGGCCGTCCTGGCCGACTTGGCGCCCGACTTTGCCGCCGGTGTGGAACTGGCCCGCCAAAAACTGGGCGATGGCTCGGCGCAAAGAATATTGACCCAGCTGGCAGACCTTTCGACCCGCCTGGCCGGAGGACGTTCATGAGTTTCCTGCAAAAGATCCTGCCCTCGAAACAAGCTGAAGTCCGCACCCTCAGGGCGGCTCTCGCCCAGGCGAAACCCACGCGCACTGGAAAACTGCCGGTGCGGGATTTCGCCGCCGCCCTGACGGGTGGGGACCGCCTGATTGCCGAGATCAAGCGCAAGTCCCCCAGCCATCCGGAATTTCACCAACTGGCTTCACCGCCGACCCTGGCGCGGGCCTACCTGCGCAACGGGGCCGCGGCGCTTTCGATCGTGACCGACGCGGCCCACTTCGGCACCTCGCTGGACGATGTGGCGGCCGTGAAAGCCGCCGTGCCGCTGCCGGTGCTGGTGAAGGATTTTGTCATCGACGAAGTGCAAATATTGGCCGCCTGGGCCGCCGGCGCCGACGCCGTATTGCTCATCGTGCGCATGCTCGATGGTGACCGCCTGGCCGAGTTGTTGAAGTACGCCCACAGCCTGGAACTGCACGTGCTGGTCGAATGCCATGACCAGGCGGATATCGATCTGGCGATCAAGGCCGAAGCCCGGTTAATAGGGGTCAATAACCGCAATCTGGCCAGCTTGACGACCGACCTGGACCACGGCGCGGCCATGATGCCCGGCGTGCCCAAACAGGCCACCAGAGTGAGTGAAAGTGGGCTGTACCGACGGGCGGACATCCTGCGCCTGGCCGACGTGGGCGCCGACGCCTTTTTGGTAGGCCACGCCCTGTTGCAGAGCAAGGACCCGGGCCGCAAGGTGGCCGAATTGAGTGGGCATGAGGCCGAGGACGGTCGGCGGGTCAAGACCTGCGGCATCACCAACGTGCCCGATGCCGTGATGGCCCACGAGGCGGGCAGCCACATCCTGGGTTTGATCTTCGCCAGCAGCTCCCGGCAGGTTGCCGAGGAACAGGCCATGGCCATCCGGGCAGCTGTACCGAAGGCGCGTTTGTGTGGCGTGTTTGTCGACGAGAGCCTGGACCGTGTCGCCACCCTGGCCCACAAATGTGATCTGGATTTGATCCAGTTGCACGGCACAGAGAGCCCTGAATATTGCCACCAGATTGCCGAGGCCACGGGCTTGCCGTTGATCAAGGCCCTGACGGCTGACCGGGCCACGCCGGAGTTGGCCGCAAGCTACGACACGGCCGCCTATTTCCTGGTCGACCTGCCCAAATCCGAAAACAAGGGCGGCCTCACACCAGCCGACTGCCAAACTGCAGCAAGGGCACTGACCGCCGCCGGTCATGAAGTATTCCTCGCCGGCGGCCTGACACCCGCCAACGTGGCGGCGGCCTGCGCCGAGGTGCAGACCTTTGCCGTCGACACCGCCAGCGGCATCGAAAGCCAACCCGGACAGAAGGAACCCGAACTGACCCGGACATTCATCACGGAGGCAACCCGGTGAGCACCGACTCGATTTTCCCGGCCACAGGCAAGGGCCGTTTCGGCCCCTACGGAGGGCAATTCGTGCCCGAGACCCTGATGCCCTGCCTGCAGGAATTGGAACAGACCTGGGACACGGCCCGGCTCGACCCCGCGTTCAACACCGAACTGGCCACCCTGCTGGCCGATTATTCCGGACGCCCGACGCCCCTGTACCGCGCCCGGCGCCTGGAGCATAGCTGTGGCGACAACGCCCGCATCTATCTCAAGCGCGAAGACCTCAATCACACTGGCGCCCACAAGATCAACAATTGCCTCGGCCAGATTCTGCTGGCCCAGCGCATGGGCAAGACCCGCATCGTGGCCGAAACCGGCGCCGGCCAGCACGGTGTGGCCACCGCCACGGTGTGCGCCCTGGTGGGCCTGGAGTGCACCGTCTACATGGGCGAAGTGGACATGGAACGGCAAGCGCCCAACGTGCGCCGCATGAACCTGCTGGGCGCCAACGTGATCTGCGTCACTTCCGGTGCGCGCACTTTGAAGGACGCCTCGAGCGAAGCGATCCGCGACTGGGTCACCAACGTGGCGACCACCCACTACATCATCGGTTCGGTGGTCGGCCCACACCCCTACCCCGCCATGGTGCGCGACTTCCAGGCCGTGATCGGCACCGAGGCGCGGCAGCAGATATTGACCAAGGAAGACCGCCTGCCCGATGCCGTGATCGCCTGCGTGGGCGGTGGCAGCAATGCCATCGGTATTTTCTCCGGTTTTGTGGCCGACGAGGTGGCTCTCTTCGGTGTCGAAGCCGGTGGTTCGGAGGCCGGCAACTCGGCAGCCCTCAGCCTCGGCGAGCCCGGTGTTTTGCACGGCTCGTTCAGCTACCTCCTGCAGACCGAAGACGGACAGGTCATCCCGGCCCATTCGGTAGCCGCGGGCCTGGATTATCCCGGCGTGGGACCCGAACACAGTCATTTGAAAGACACCGGACGGGTGAGCTATGGCAGTGTGACCGACACCGAGGCTTTGGCGGCCTTTGACGACCTGTCACGGCTGGAGGGCATCATCCCGGCTTTGGAATCCAGTCATGCGCTGGCCTACTGTCGCGGCATGTTGGCTGACGAAAGCGCACTTGACCAACTGCGCGAACGGGCCGGTACTCATAAACCCATCGTCATCATCAACCTGTCCGGCCGCGGCGACAAGGACATGGCCAATACCGGAGGTGGTCACTGATGAGCACGCAAACCGAAGGACGCCTGACGGCCCTGACCCGGCGCCTGCGCCATGAAGGAATCAAGCCCCTGGTGCCGTTCCTGACGGCGGGCTTTCCCGATGAAGAAACTTTTACCGGCGTGCTGGTCGCCGCCGCGACCGCCGGTTGCCCCTTGGTGGAAATCGGCATCCCTTTCAGCGACCCGGTGGCCGATGGACCCGTGATCCAGGCTTCGTCGCAGAGGGTCCTGGAGCAGGGCATGACCCTGGCCCGGACCCTGGAATTGGCCACGGCCGCCGAACGCAAACACGGCCTGGCCGTTGTGCTGATGGGTTACCTGAATCCGGTCCTGAAAATGGGGCCATCACGATTTGCCGAAGCTTGTGGGCAGGCCCGCATCGCCGGCGTCATCATTCCCGACC
>DAOVTU010000478.1 GCA_030632925.1 Candidatus Krumholzibacteriia bacterium
AAAGAGGTAATGACGTGTCGCTGATCAATTATTCGTCCAGAGAAATCAACTGCAAGGTCGTTTATTACGGCCCTGGTCTGGGTGGCAAAACCACCAACATCCAGTACGTCTACGAAAAACTGGCGCCCGAGACCAAGGGCAAGCTGGTGACGTTGGCGACTGAGATGGACCGGACGCTGTTTTTCGACTTCCTGCCGTTGGAACTCGGTGAAGTGAAGGGTTTCAAGACCCGCTTTCACTTGTACACCGTACCGGGACAGGTCTATTACAACGCCTCGCGCAAGCTGATCCTGCGCGGCGTCGACGGCATCGTTTTTGTGGGCGATAGCAGCGAGTCGCGTTTCGATGCGAACATCGAGGCGCTGTACAACCTGCACGACAACCTCAAGGAATATGACCTGAGCCTGGACGAGATTCCCTTCGTGATGCAGTGGAACAAGCGCGACATGCCGGACGCTCTTTCGCTGGAAGAATTGAACGAGGAAATGAATCCCGAGGGCTACGATAACTTTGGCGCCGTGGCTGTCGATGGCACCGGGGTATTTGATACCCTGAAGTGCGTGGCCAAGCAGGTGCTGAGGCAGTTGCAGACCAGTTGATCGACAATTGGAACAGGTCTTTGGAATACGGAAGCGCGACCATCATGGTCGCGCTTCTTCTTTGTGGGAAATTCAGTGGATGCCAGAACCTCAGTCAGTCATCGCCGATCGCAATGTCTGGCTAAGCAGGGTGAGGCTGTAGGGCTTGTGTACAAAATGTGCCCGGTTCTGCAGCGTCGAATCACGGATCAGCTCCTGCTTGTTATAACCCGAAGCCAGAATCACTTTCACAGCCGGGTCCAATAGCCGCATTTTGTGCCACGCTTCTTCGCCACCCATGGTCGGCATCGTCAGGTCCATCAGGACGCAGGAGATTTCGTCCCGGCGGGCCGTAAATATCTCCACCGCTTCCTGGCCGTTTTTCGCCACAATGGACTCAAAGCCCAGCCGGGCGAGCATCTGGGTGGCGATGTTTCGTACGGGTTCTTCGTCATCGACCACCAATACCAGCCCGGAACCTCGCCACAGAGACTCGTTGACATCGACCGGTCCGGCGAGTAAAGAGGCTTCACCGGCCACCGGGAAATAGACCCTGAAAGTGGTGCCGAGGCCAGGATCGCTGGTGAGATCGAGATCACCGTGGTGGCCCCGTACGATGCCGATGACAGCGGCCATGCCCAGACCGCGGCCTTCGATCTTGGTGGTGAAGAACGGCTCGAACAGGCGGTCTTTGGTTGCCTGATCCATGCCGCAACCGGTGTCTGTCACTTCCAGGTAGCAGCGTGGACCTGGAATTTTATCCGTCGAGAAAGTCATCTTTGCCAGGTCTTCGGCGCTGGCGTCGATGGTTCCGGTCGTGATCGAAACGATGCCGTTTTGATCACTCAGGGCTTCGGATGCATTGATGACCAAATTCATCAGCACTTGCCGAATCTGGGTGGGGTCACCTTCTGCCAAGGGTAGGGAGTCGTCCAGGTCGAGGCTGAGGGTGGTGAGTTTCGAGATGGAGACTTTCAGCATGTTGACGATCTCGTTGACGAGGGCGGAGAGGTTGATCATTTCGTTGACGAAACGGCCCTTGCCCGAGTAGGCCAGCAGTTGCCGACACAGGTCTGCGGCACGACGGTTGGAGGTTTCAATGCTGAACAGGTGGTCGCGGGCCGGACTGGTGGACGGCAGGTCGCACAGGGCCAGCTCGGTATTTCCAGCGATGGCCATCAGGATGTTGTTGAAATCATGGGCGATGCCGCCGGCCAATACGCCCAGACTTTCGAGCTTCTGGACATGCTGCAGTTGGGTCTCCATCTCCTGCTTTTTTCTTTCCTCTGTCGTATCCCTGACCATGGCGATGACACAACCTTCGCCGCCAATGACCGCAAAAATCAGGGTGACTTCGGTCCAAAAAAGAGGGCCGTCCTGTTTGCGCGCGCGCCACGGGAAAACCTTGGGGCCATCGACCCGGGCCTGTTCAATGTGGAGGGCAACTTCAGCTGCGCTATAGGGCGACACACCAAGACTGAACTTGTTCGGGTCGGCGTTCAAGGCCTGCTCAGAGGTGCAGTCGTACATTTTCAGCATGGCATCGTTGACCTCGATGAGGGCGCCGGTGTTGGCATCATGCACAAAGATGGCGTCGGTGGAGTTCGCGAAAATGGTGCGATATTTATCTTCGCTCAGTCGCAGGGTTTCTTCGGCCTGTTTCTCCGCCGTGGCGTCGACGTACATGGCCACGATGTGATCCTCACCCAACGCAAAAACCGTGTTGTTGCGCCAGCCGCTGAGTCGACCGTCATTGTAGAATGAGACGGGGTGAAATTGAGTGGTCCGGGTTTTGTGAACGGCCTTAAAAACTTCCAACAGGCCAAAATCCTCGACTCCAGGAAACACCTGAGTGACTCGGCGTCCCAGGACATCTGCACGCACCACCTGCTCCATGGCTTCAGCTGCGGCGTTGAAGTCGTCGATTACAAAATTTTCGCCTTTGTCGACAGCCCGGTAGATGACCCCGCAACTGGGCATGTCGGCAAATATCTGGCGGAACATGTTTTCGGGGAGACAGGCCTGCGCATCGCCGGTCGCAGGGGCCGCTGGCGTTGGAGATTCAGAGTGGATTCCAAGTTTTTTTCTCTTCATTGGCACAGCTTACTGTAATTGGGTGGCTGGGACAATGGACATCGCCCCGGACGGCTGTTCCTTTTCGATGATTGCCGAGTTGAATCAGGGGAGTTATCTTCCGGACACTTCACTGTTTATCGCTCAGGAAAGGACCTCTATGCCGCGCTCTCTGCTCTATACTGTTGGCGCCTTCTTTGGCACCGGTTTTGCGCCCATCGCCCCGGCCACCGTGGCCAGTGCCCTGTTTGCCGTCATGTGGTGGGCGGCCTGGACCTGGCTGGGCCCGATCCCTCTCTGGCTGAATCTGGCCCTATTGGTGGTCGTGACGGCCGTTGGCATTCCGGTGGCCCAAAAGCTGGAGGACATCCACGGCGAAGACCCCAGCCTGGTGGTCATCGACGAAGTGGCCGGCATGCTGGTGACGTTCCTTTTTGTGAGCGCCGGCTGGCAAGGCTGGGTGATCGGATTTTTCTGGTTCCGTTTCTTCGATATTCTCAAGCCCCTGGGCGTGCGCAAGCTGGAGCAACTCGGTGGTGGTGGCGGCGTGGGCATCATGGCCGATGACATCGGTGCCGGCGTGCAGGCCTGCCTGGCCACCCACGGCACGCTGTGGTTACTGGCGCGGTACGTCGCTTGAGCGGGAGCGAAGCATCCCGGCCAGTGCCGGTGAAGATCATTGCCATTGGTGATGAACTGCTTGAAGGGCGCACCGTTGATTCCAATAGCCAGCGCATCCAGCGGGCTCTTGGTGGTCACGGGGTGCAGGTCTCTTTGATTCAAGTTGTGCCTGATACGGAGCCCGATGTTGCTGCGGCGCTGGAACGAACTGAGCCTGGCGATGTGGTGTTCATCAGCGGCGGCCTGGGCTCGACTCCTGACGACATGACCCGTGA
>DAOVTU010000145.1 GCA_030632925.1 Candidatus Krumholzibacteriia bacterium
AGTATCTGGTCGAGGATCTGGTCACCATCGCGGTGCAGGTCAACGGCAAGGTGCGCGAGCAGCTGCAGGTGCCGGCCGACATCGACGCCGAGGCCATCAAGGAATTGGCGACCGGCAGCGAGAAGGTGCAGACTTGGGTGGGGGACAAGACCATCGTCAAAGTAATCTATGTGCCGGGCAAGCTGGTCAGTGTGGTGGTGAAGTAGGCCGAACCCGACATCAATCCGGGCTGATGAAAATGCCCTGAGTTCCGCCATTGGTGGACCGCAGGGCTTTTTTCATGGCTCCACAAATTATCCTTCGTACGAAGCAACCGCCTCGTCACACGACTTGAACGAGGTGTAGAGCTTGTCCAGTTCGGCCACATGGAAGATGCCGAGTACTCGCTCGTTTTGTCCGCACAGCACTACCCGTCCACCATCGTTCTTGATCGAAGTGTAGATGGCGTTGATGAAACTCACGCCGATCGAGTCGATGAACCGGACCCGCTTCATGTTGATCACGAACTTGCGGAAGCCCTGATCAAGGAATTCGTTAACCGGTTCGTAGAGGATTTCCTCGAAATTCGGGCATCCGTGCATCTTGCCAGTGATCTTGATGATGGCGATGTCTCCCTTTTCCTCGAACGATACTTTGAATGGCGCTCTCATGGCATTGACCTCCCGGTTCAGGGTTCACGGCGCAAAAGTAGCAATGTGGTATCATCGGACCTGGGCCCCCCCTTCAGGAATGTGTCGATCTCAGCGAATATAGTGGTCATGATTTCCGGCAGGCTTGCCTCCCGGTTGGCCTCGATGACAGCTTCGGCCGCCTCACGTTCGAAAAACTCGTCGCCGTGGATGGTCGCTTCGGTCACGCCATCACTGAACACGGTCAGCAGGTCTCCCGCTGCCAGTCGGGTCCGTTTGCCCTGGCAGGCGAACTCGGGAAACATTCCGACCAACCCTCCGGTCGATCCCAGTCTGTCGACGTCCCCGTTGGCGCGCAGAACCATGGGAGAGATGTGGCCCGCGTTGACATACCGCAAATCCCCGCTGGCGAGATCCAGTTCGCCGAGAAAAAGTGTCACGTACTGATCGCGGGTGAGCTTGGTTTTCAGGCTGTGGTGGATTCGTTGGACCAGGCTGCAGGGAGTGGGACAGAAATGGGCGAGGGCCGGAATGAGCACGGTGCAGGCGCTCATGGCCAGGGCTGCGGGCAGGCCCTTGCCGGCCACGTCACCGACCGCCACGAGCACCTTGCCATCGGTGGGCTGACCGACATGGTAGAAGTCGCCGCCAACCGAGTAGCAGGACTCCACCCGCGCGGCCACTTCATAGCCTGGTATGTCAGGCTCACTCGTGGGGCACAAATGATTCAGGATCCGCCTGGCCGCGGCCATTTCGTGGGACGCATCCCGCGCACTCAACTTTGCGGCTATGGCGTTCGCCGTGGCTGAAAGGATGCTGAGTTCACTTTGGCCGAAGACTACCCCTGAGGAGAACGATTCAGTGTACAAGATTCCCCGGATGCGACCATTGTCAAACAGGGGCACGCCCATTGCCGCAGCCACGGGCTCTTCCGTGAGTCCCGGAGAAAGTGGCCAGAGCAAGGCTTCCTTGCGATCCCGACAGATGCTTTTGATGAGGGGGCAGTTCGGGGATATTTCGTGTTCACTCTGGCCGGTTCTGGACCAAAAACCCCAGATATCGAGTTGAGATCCTGGTCCGTAGTCGAGCATCAGAATGACCCGGTCGCATTCAATCCACTGACTCAAAAACAGGCAGGCTTGGTTCTCGAATCCTTCGGACAGGCCATCGTCGGCGATCAGCGTAAAAAGAGAGGAAAGCATTTCTTTGGCAAGATGGGGAGATATGCCCGCGAGGTCCATACCCGAACCCCAACCACGGGCTCTTGTGTCGGAATTTTGATTGTCCAACCGCACGACATCCTCCAGGGGCTGGGTGAGTGCCATGGGCGAGTTGTTGTCTTGCGCGTTGCGCGATGCGATGAGACCAAGATGAAATGGGGCCAAGGTGATTTGAATTCACCAAGAGGCCCATGCGGAATATCATCCCAACAAAACACCGTTCAGCCAACTTCGCCACATCGGCGGGTGTGATTTGGGCGGGACTACTGCCCGGTCACCCGTTCCCAGACGAAACTTTTTTTCACAAAGAGGATCTTCACCTGGATTTTCAAGTGGTCCTTGTCGATGAGGGTCAGCTTCGGCGACACTGTTTTGCCTTTGCGATAGGCGTAGAACTTGCCGTCGCGCCAGGTGTCCTCGCCGTCGAATTGGTAACTCTGCAAAACTTCCAGACCCACCAGCGGGCGATCCTTGAGATCGTCCGCTTTGTTTTTAAGGTCAGTGACCGGTGTGTCGGATTCGTCCTGCGCTTTGAGCCACACGATTTTTCCGCAATAAAAATCGCCGCACTTGGTGATTTCGACTTTTTCCACGGCTTCATCGTCTTCGGTGATCAGCCAGGTGCCGAGGATGTCGTCTGGGCTGACCTGGCCGGCCATGGTCATGGTGACCGTGGAAAGAAGGCATAAAAGACTCAGGGCGGTCAGGCGGATATATCGGTTGGTCATTTGAGACTCCTGGATTGGCAATTGGGTGCCTTGGGGGGATTGTTATCGTAAGTGCGGGTTCGATCTTGCCGTCACTGGCGCCATTGCTGTCTTGCAGGTGAAACCTGTTCTTGATCAGGCGGTTCCCCATTTTTGACTCACTGTATCCTGCTTGAATCAGATTGTGCAAATGTCCGGCGGCACGCGGTGCTTTTGATATGATCTGCGTGTAGGGTGTCATCGCCCGGGGTGTGGCGTCGCAGCCTCCAAAGTTTCCAACATCACCGAAACCGCATCGGCAATACGCGGCCCGCTGCCCGGCAAGCGCGTCAATACGCCCATGCCATAGACCGCCGTCGTCAACGACCTGGCCAGGCGGTCGGGCCGGGCGTCGCTGCGCAACTCGCCCTCTTCCCGGGCTTTTTCCAGCGCCATCCGAAAACCCTGCTCGAGGCTGTCTACATGCCCTTCAACAATGGCCAGGGCTTCAGCATCGGCACGGGTTTCGACCATGGCCGTGACCGTCAGGCAGCCTTCGTTGGGGCAGGTGGTGGCCATGGCGGCAAAGCCCCGGATTAATGTGCGCACATTTTCCAGAGGTGAACCGGGGGCCGCCAGCAGTTCGAGGTTGGCGTCGACTTCCTGTTGGCCCCAGTTTTCCAGCACCTTCAAATACAACCCGTGTTTGTCGCCAAAGGTCTTGTACAGGCTTTGGCGGCAGATGCCCAGTTTGGCTGTCAAATCGGGCACACTGGTGCCCTCGTAACCCTGTTCGCGGAACATGGCTACGGCGCCTTCCAGCACCTGGGACTCGTCAAAACTGCGGGGGCGGGCCATCAGAACTCCTTATTAACAGATTGCTTGTTCCATAATGTAGCATATCGCGAAGACGGACGCAATATTGCTCTATTGTGAGGCTTGCCAACGTTTTTCTGAATTTCTTCAAAAATGTCCAAATAATACGCTCCACGTGTCTTGCGGTTACAGAACGAACGTTCTATCATGACTCACAGATCATCTTGGGCGGCGAGGTGCTGCCGAGGCCCAGTCCTCTCAACCGAACCGCAATTTCCGAAATACAGAAAGGTCGTTCTGATGAATCCCATTGAATCGTGCGCCAAACTGCTGGATCCCGTCAAAGTTGGCGACTTCACCCTCGATAACCGCGTGGTCCTGGCCCCGATGACCCGTTCCAAAGCCAGCGAAGGGCGCCTGGCCAACGGCCTGATCGCTGACTACTACGCCCAACGGGCCAGCGCCGGCCTGATCATCACCGAAGCCACTTCTGTATCCCCTCAGGGCAACGGTTGGGTTGGGGCGCCTGGAATCTACAACGACGAACAGGCGGAGTCCTGGCGTCAGGTCGTCAACTCGGTGCACGCCAAAGGGGGCCGGATTTTTCTCCAGCTCTGGCACATGGGCCGCGCTTCGCACAGCGATTTCCACGATGGCGCCCTGCCGGTGGCGCCGTCGGCCGTTCGGCTGAACGGCGACGGCGTGCATACGCCCAACGGAAAAAAGGATCATGAAATACCCCGTGCTTTGGAAACCGGAGAGCTGGCCGGAGTGGTGGCCGACTATGTGTCGGCCGCTGAACGCGCCCGCGAAGCCGGCTTCGACGGCGTCGAAATCCACAGCGCCAACGGTTACTTGCTCGACCAGTTTTTACAGTCCCGCACCAATGAACGTGACGACAATTATGGCGGCAGTATCGAAAACCGCTTCCGCCTGTTGCGCGAAGTTGTCGAAGGCATCAGCACGGCCATCGGCGCCTCGCGGGTCGGTGTGCGGTTGTCGCCCAACGGCGTCTACAACGACATGGGGTCAGATGACTACCGCAAAACCTTCACCTATGCGGCCGCCGAGTTGGACAAGTTTGACTTGGCCTTCCTGCACGTGATGGACGGCCTGGCTTTTGGTTTCCACGAAAAAGGCGAACCGATGACGCTGCAGGATTTTCGCGCCGTGTACTCGGGCACGCTGATCGGCAATTGTGGCTACGAACAGGAGACCGCCGAGGCGGCTGTTTCCAGTGGGGCAGCTGATCTGATCGCCATCGGACGGCCATATCTGGCCAATCCCGACCTGGTGGAACGATTCCGCAACAACTGGCCCCTGGCGCCCTTGCCCGAAATGGACACCTGGTACGCCGCGGGCGATTCGCCGGCCGGATATACCGAGTACCCCAACTATGACCCGGCCACTGCGGCCGCGGCGGAGGGACAATCATGAGTTCACTGAATGATAGGCTGGCCCGCATCAAGGCTGGCTTCCTGGAACAAGTGCCGCCCGAAGTCGGGGTGACGATCAACGAGGCGGTGCAGGGATTGCGTGACTCGGGCATCATGAACGGCGTGCCCACTGCCGGCACGGTGCTGCCGGCATTCAACCTGCCGGACACCGAGGGGCAGTTGGTCAGCTCGGCTGGCATCCTGGCCCAGGGGCCGATGGTGCTCACCGTCTACCGGGGTGTGTGGTGACCCTACTGCAACGCGGAGCTGGATGCTCTGCAAAAAACCTCAGAGAAATTCCGGGCTCTGGGTGCGCAGTTGGTGGCGATATCGCCGCAGTTGCCCCAGCACAACGCGGAAGTGAAGGCGGCGCACAAGTTGTCTTTCCCGGTGTTGCATGACCAGGACAATGTCTACGCCAAGGGCCTGTCGTTGGTCTATACGCTGCCCGACACGGTGCGGGAACTCTATGTGGGGTTTGGCATCGACTTGCCGGGCAACCATGGAGTCGATACCTGGGAGTTGCCCATGGCGGCCCGGATCGTAGTTGGCCGCGACGGGGTGATTCGCGATCTGGCGACGGATCCGGACTATACCCACCGACCGGAGCCGGAAGCGACGCTGGAAACCCTGGCTTCCCTACCCTGACCTGGGTGCGGTGGGTGTGATTTAACCGATACACTACTGTCGCGAGGTCGTAACCGTCTGCCATCCCACCCTGTCGAAAACATTCGGCAGGGTGGGTCTGTATCTGGTTGTAAAATAACACTTTGAAAAAATCTGACTGCTTGGTGGGGCGACTGGAACGGACCTTGTAATAGGGCCTGTATCGCTAGTGCACCCAGACCAAGGAGCAGATGTCATGAAAGCCTCTCAATTAAAACTGCTGCTGGGCATGATATTCCTGCTCAGCCTCAGCCCCCTGACTGCGACAGCGCAGGACGATTCCGTCATCAATACGCGGAACCTCGGCGGACCCCGCTTCGGCATGACCTATGTGCTGGGCAACAGCCAACTGGTGGACGAACTGGACTACCACGACATGGGGCGCACCATCAGCCAGTTCGGCTGGCACTTTGAACACCAGGTCATCCCCAAGGGCGGCGGTCCCCAGTTCGTGATCGAATTCGTACCCATGCTGGCCGGCGTGGAATATGGCAAAGTGATTCCCAACTTCACCCTGGCCATGGGCATGCGCACTCCCGGTGGGCTCGAATTCGGCATGGGCCCGAACCTGACTTTCTCCAAGACGATCCCGACTCTCGATACGACTGATCCCGCGTACATCGACAATGGAGGTGACGTGCAAGCCCGCACATCCCTGCTGGTCGCTGTGGGCAAGAGTTTCAACTACGGCGGTGTCAGCATCCCGATCAACGTGGCGTACACCACAAGTCCCGAAGGCAACCGCGTTTCGTTGATCTTCGGCTACGCCATCGGGTCGGCCAAAGACAAGCAATAGGTTGGCCATGAACCTGCAGACTGGCAAATTGGTGGGAATTGGAGGTATACTCCCCGGGCGTAGTCAGCCGGGGGAGTCTTCCTTGCGCAAGTCCTTGAATTGGCCCTATCTGATGTTCTCCCTGATCCTGCTGGTTCTGGGTGTGGCGGGGTTGGTGCGCCAGATGGGCGTGGCCCGGCTGCCGGCCGACTTCCCCTGGGCAGAGGTGCAGTGGCCCACCGAAGTTCGGGGCGTGGAATTGGCCGATGCCGAAAGCCTGCGCTATCTGGTGGAAGGAATCGCCGTCGGCGAAATCGTCACGGTTCCCTTCCCCGAAGGCCCGCGCTCCATCGTGACCGAGCCGACTCATTCGGGTTCCTATCTCATCATCACGGCTTCCAGTGGACTCATTTTTTGGCTGGTGGCCTGCTTTGTTTTCGTGCCGCGGCTGTCGCTGGTTTCGGTGGTCCATTTCTACTGGCTCACCATGCTCTATGGTCTGGGCATCTTCCTGGATGGTGTCTATTTCCAATTCGGTTTGAACCCGCTGGGGATGGTGCTGAATCTGGCCCAGTTCAGTAGCCTGGCCTTCCTGCCCGCAATCTTTCTGCACATGACACTGATTTTTCCCAAGCGCTTGTTGGGGCGGGGCGGGGTCAGGCATTTCCCGGTCCTGCTGTATGCGGTGGCGGCGGCACTGGTCATCTGGCAGGGCCAGGCCTTTGGTCGCTATTTCAACGACCCCAATCCGG
>DAOVTU010000384.1 GCA_030632925.1 Candidatus Krumholzibacteriia bacterium
GCTGGCCGCTGCCCAGCCAATGGGATGACCGCCGATGCCGTCGTGGCACTGGGAGCAGCTGACGTTGGACCAGCCGCCCTGCCAGGTGACACCGTGGCAATCGACGCAATCGTCGGCCGTATTTGTCGCGACATCTGCACCGTGGTCGGTGCCGCGTACCCAAAGGGCGGGATGTCCGCCGGTGCCGTCGTGGCACTGGAAGCACGACACATTGCTGGTGCCGCCGGTGAAGTCGTTGCCGTGGCAGGTGGCGCAGTCGGTGGGGCTGTTGAGCCGCACTTCGGCGCCGTGTTGCACGGGATCAACCCATCCGGCCGGATGCCCGCCGGTGGGGCCATCGTGGCACTGGAAACAGGACAGGCCCGACCAGCCGCCGAGATAGTCGGCACCGTGACAGGTCGTGCAGGATTCGGGGCCGTTGGCCACCACATCGGCGCCGTGGGCGGTGGGTTGGGCCCAGCCGATGGGATGTCCGCTGGTGCCGTCGTGGCATTGGAAGCAGCTCACGTTGGACCAGCCGCCCTGCCAGGTGGCGCCGTGGCAGTCGGTGCAGTCTGCGGCGGTATTGGTCGCTACGTCGGCGCCGTGATTGGCAACGTCGCTCCACAGCAAGGGATGCCCGCCGATGCCGTCATGGCACTGGAAACACGACACATTGCTGGTGCCGCCGCTGAAGTCGTTGCCGTGGCACACCGTGCAGTCGGCGGCGCCGTTGAGGCGCACCTCGGCGCCGTGTTGGGCCACATCGACCCAGCCGGCGGGGTGGCCACCACTGGGGCCGTCGTGGCATTCGAAACAGCTGACCCCGGACCAGTCGCCGAGATAGTCTGTGCCGTGGCAGGCGGTACAGGCGTCGGCCCCGTTGGCGATTGTTTCGGTCCCGTGGGCGTTGGGCAGGGCCCAGGCCAGGGGGTGTCCGCCGGGTCCGTCGTGGCACTGGTAACACGAGGTGCCGGTCCAGTTGCCGGTGTAGTCGGCGCCGTGGCAGGTGGTGCAGGCGGCGCCGGTATTGGTGGCCACTTCAGCACCGTGTTGTTCGGTGGTGCTCCAGCCGATCGGATGCCCGCCGGGGCCGTCGTGGCAGCTGTAGCAGGAAACGCCGTTCCAGCCGCCCTGGAAATCGATGCCGTGGCAGTCGGTGCAGCTGGCCAAGTCGCCGCCGGCAACAGCGGCGCCATGCAGGAGGGGCGTGGCCCAGTCGACGGGGTGTCCGCCGGGTCCATCGTGGCATTGGAAACAGCTGACCAGTGAGGAACCACCGAGATAGTCGTCACCATGGCAGCTGGTGCAGGCGGCCGAACCGCCGGTGCGCACAGCCGCGCCGTGGGCGTCGATGGCGGCCCAGCCGTCGGTGTGGTTGCCTTCGGGTCCGGCGTGGCATTGGAAACAGGAAACACTGGACCAGCCGCCCATGAAGTCGGCGCCGTGGCAGGCGGCACAATTGTCGGTGCCGCCGGAGATGGCTGCGACTCCGTGCTGGCTGGGCGTATCCCAGGCCACGGGGTGGCCACCGGGGCCGTCATGGCAGGTGAAGCAACTGACGCCGCTGTCGCCACCGGTGAAATCGGCGCCGTGGCAGGTGGCGCAGGAGGTGGCCGAAGAAGCACGCACCGAAGCACCGTGCAACTCAACCTGGGCCCAGTTTTCGGGATGCCCACTGGTGCCGTTGTGGCACTGGAAGCAACTCACGCCGCTCCAGCCGCCGTCGAATGCTTCGCCATGGCAAGGGGCGCAGGAAGCTGTGCCGCTGGCCAGGACTTCGGCTCCGTGCTCCACAGGGTCGACCCATCCGGCCGGATGGCCACCGGGTCCGGCGTGGCATTCGTTGCAACTGGGGGCTTGGTCGTCACCGCGCAGCTCTTCACCATGACACGCGCGGCACGATTCGACCGCCCGTTCGATCACGGCTTGCCCGTGGAAGTCCGGGTCTTCGGTTTTCATCCAGGATGAAGGGTGAGAGGTGACGGTTGGCTCTTCGACGCGCTCGGCGCAGCCACCGACCAGCAGGAGGCTGGCCACCACGGAAATCAAAATCCAAATGTTCAAGTGCGAAATCCGTGATGGCCGTTTCATATTACCCTCCAGAATGACAGCGCGTGCAACTCGGATCCGCATCGCCCGCGTCGTGACACGCGATGCAGCTTTCCATGTCGAACACACCTTCGGTGGCGTGATATCCGCCGCCGTTTGTGCTCACCCAACCGGATTGGGAGTGATCCATCGGCAACACGCGCTCAGCGATGTGGCAGCTGCTGCAGTAGGTCGGCTCCTCGTGGCAAGTTGAGCATTGCATTTCATTACCCCGCGCGTCCAGCCCATGATTGAACGCGTAGTTCAAGCTGTGGCTGCGCGGGCGCACGTTGTCGCCGGCATGGCATTCCTGGCAAGTGGTCTGGGTGTGGCACTGGAAGCACGCGTTTTGATCGGCGCGCGCCAGCATGCCGTGCCCGTTTTGCCAACTGGGACCATGATTGACCGGCACCAGTTCGTAATCCCCGGCGTGGCACATCCGGCAGTCGGCCAGGTCGTCAGCCGTTTCGTGGCAGGTGCGGCAATCGGCCTTGCCGGGCATCATGGGCTCAGCCGCAGTGGCCTCGCCATGACAGGCGGCGCAGGCGATTTCCTGATCCCCGTGGGAAGAGTGGGCGAAAAGGGCGGCACCGTAGATGTGGCGCACGTACTCGCCGGCCTCGTCCACATTGGTGTGGCAGGTGCCGCATTCGTCTTCGTCCTCAACGTCATGGCAGTCGGCACAGGAGTCCATGTCGGGCAGCAAGTGGTCGGCCGCCATGGTGCTCTCGGCCACATCGGCGTGACAATCGGTGCACGAGACTTCGTTTTCGAAGTGCACGTCGTGGGGGAAGATGATCTGGTCAACGTCCTGTGCCGCTGCGACAAAAGGCACGGTAAGTACCAGTAAAATCAGTGTCAGCTTTTTCATTTCAACCAACCTCCACGGTCCAGGCCAAGCCGCGAGCTGCCGCGGGCCATTGATACGTCCACTCCCAACAGGAAGCGCACGTCCTGGTCGTAGAAGGGGTTGTCCAGACTTTGCACTTCGGCCAGCACGCGCAGGCCGGGGCGCAGATCGATGCGGGCACGGGCGGCCAGGGTCGTCAGGTCGCGATCCTGGTCGGCGGGTGCGTCGCTCATCAGGGCGTAGGTCAGCACCGAAGCTTCGGCGCCCAGATGCAGCCAGGGGTTGAACCGATGGCCGAGTTCGCCGTAAAAGCGGTTCTCTTCGCCACGGTCACCGAGGCGCACCGAGTAGCCCACGCGGCCACCGGGTACGAGCACGGCCAAGCCCACGCGGGACGAACTGGCGTCGCCGACAAAGGAGCCGAGGTACTCGAATTCGCCGCCAAAGCGGTTGTCCAGTTCGTGCCTCACTGCCGCCCGCGCGATCCGGATGCGCTCCAGATCGGTAAAGCGGGAGAACCAGGAGGCGGCGTCGATGTTGGGGCGGCGGTCGATGAATTGAAAGTCAACGACGGGCGAATGGGCGTCACGGCGCCACTGCGCCTGGGCCTGGACTTTTGCCCAACGCTCCTGTTCCAAATCGTAAGCGACCCTGCCAAAAATTCTCGTATGCCGCACTGCGCTGGTGACGACCTCGGCCCCGACGGGACGTTCGGCCACGAGGCCGCGGCTTTCGCGGTAGCCCGTGGAAACGCCGACCTTCCAGGTGCGGTTGGGGCGGAAATAGGCCCGGGCACCGGCAGCGGTGTCCTGATCAAATTCGCCCACTTCGAATTCCCGGGTCGAAGGGGCTTTGGCGCCAGCGTAGGCGGTCAGGTCCCAGGTGCGGTTCAAGGTGTAGTTCAGCAGGGCGCCATCCACAGTGAGGTTGGTTACTCCGGCCTGGATGAACTGGCGACCGAGCTGCGCCTTGAGGCCGGACTTGAAGCGGGCCTCCAATAATCCAGTGTACAGCTTGGACTGCTCGGCGGCGTTGACGTCGTTGAGCTGATCGCTGGCGAATCGTCCGGCACCGCGGAAGGTGAGCCAGCCGCCAGCGAGGTTGCTGGCCGAACCGGACAGGGCGTGGAATCTATGGGAGTGGCTGATGTCTTCGCCACTGGTTTGTTGGGTCTGGAAAGAGTAGCTGGTGGCTTTGTAGCCAACTTGCCAACTGGGTTGTGGCGGGTCGGCCGCCAGGCTGGAAACCGGAGTCAGCAACATGCAAATTGCCGCCGATAA
>DAOVTU010000170.1 GCA_030632925.1 Candidatus Krumholzibacteriia bacterium
CACCAACCGTTGGTACATTTTTGACGTGGCCGCCGGTGCAGACATCGAAGCTGTGGCCACACGTTTGGCCAGCGACCCCAACATCGCCGAAGCCCATCCGGATTGGATCGCATTTCCGGCGGCTGTTCCCAACGACCCGCTACACAGCGGCCACTGGGGACACAACAACACCTCGCAGTTGGGCAGCGGCGCGAGCCATTCCGGCCCCGGCATCGGCACCGTCGGTTTTGACGCCAATGCCCATGCCGCCTGGAACAGCCCCCTCGGCTATGGTGACCCTGCGGTCGTCATCGCGATTCTGGATTCCGGTGTGGACGCCGGACATCCGGACCTCGTGCAGGTGACCGGATATGATTTTGGTGACAACGACAGCAACCCCACCGACGACAGCGCCCAGCCCGGACACGGCACCGCCTGTGCCGGTGTGGCCGCCGCGACGGCCGACAACTCCCTCGGTGTGGCCGGTATCGCCGGTGGCAGCAGCATCATGCCGCTGAAGGTTTCCAATAGTGCGGGCAGTCTGTTTTTCTCCGCCATCGACAACGCGCTGTACTATGCGGCCGACAACGGCGCCGACATCGCGAGCATGAGCTTTGGCGCGGCCACCTCTTCGATTCCCTCGACCAATGTGGCCTTGACCTATGCCTACAACCAGGGCGTGACCCTGTTGGCAGCCACGGGTAACGAGAACGACAGTGTCATCAGCTATCCGGCCATTCACAGTGTAGTGATCGGTGTGGGTGCGGCTTCGCCCTGTGGCGATCGCAAGCGTTCCAGCAGCGACAGCAATCTGGTGAATCCCGGCATCAGCACCGACCCCAACGACGTGACCTGTGATGACGAGTTCTGGTGGGGCTCCAACTACGGCAGCACCGTGCCCGACAACCAGGGCGCCGTGGATGTCATTGCGCCGACCATCCTGCCGACGACCGACATCCAGGGCAGTGGCGGATATTCCGGCAACGACTACAGCAGCTATTTCAACGGCACCTCGTGTGCCACGCCTTATGCCGCCGGTGTGGCGGCGTTGATCAAGGGCGCCAACCCCACTTTCTCACCGAATCAGGTGCGGGCCCAATTGCTGGGCACGGCCCAGGATATCGTGAACGTGGAATCGGCTTCGGGCTGGGATCGCTACTCGGGTTACGGCATGGTCGATGCGGCCGCCGCCCTCGGTGAGATTGTGCCGCCCGGTGCCTTGGCAGATTTTTCGGCCGACGTAACCGATGGTTGCGCACCTATGACCGTGAACTTCACCGACCTTTCGACCGGCACCATCGATACCTGGTTGTGGGATTTCGGCGATGGTTCGTTCAGCGCCTTCCAGAACCCCTCGCACACTTTCACCACCGCTGGCAGCCATGACGTCAGCCTGGCGATCACCAGCGTGGACGGCAACGATTCGACCACCAAGTTCAGCTACATCAC
Source organism: Candidatus Krumholzibacteriia bacterium (assembly GCA_030632925.1). GTDB lineage: Bacteria > Krumholzibacteriota > Krumholzibacteriia > LZORAL124-64-63 > LZORAL124-64-63 > JAGRNP01. The sequence continues at coordinate 1,429 of DAOVTU010000170.1, forward strand.
CGTGGGCGATACGCCGGTGGTGGACTTCAACATTGGCGGCAGCGTCATGGTCTTCATCGCCGCCGGCGACGACGTGACCTTTACCGACACTTCGACCGGTGGCGTGACCGACTGGGCCTGGGACTTCGGCGACGGCGGTTCCTCGACCGTGCAGCACCCGACCTACACCTACAACACTGGCGGCGTGTGGCACGTCAAGCTGGTGGCCACCAGTTCCTGTGGGGCCGATTCGCTGACGATCAACAACATGGTCATCGTGAGTCTACCGGTGGCGCCGGTCGCTGGCTTCAGCTTCGTGCCCGGCACCGGTTGCGCGCCATTGTCGGTTGATTTCACCGACGAATCCACCGGCACGGTCACCGACTGGGCCTGGGACTTCGGCGACGGCGGCACCTCGACGCTGCAGAACCCGACTTACATTTATACGACGCCCGGCACATACGACGTGAGCCTGACGGCATCCAACGCGGGCAGCCCCGATACGGCCACCATCGTGGATGCCATCACGGTTGATGGCCCGCCGACGGCCTCGTTCACCAATTCGCTGGCGACTATTACCGCCGGTGACTCGGTGACGTTCACCGACACTTCAGTCGGCACGCCTCTGAATTGGGCCTGGGACTTTGGTGACGGCGGCACTTCGACCGCGCAGAACCCGATGTACCAGTACGACACCGGTGGCATATTCACGGTTCAGTTGATCGCCACCAATGCCTGTGGCCCTGATACGTTGACGATGGTTGACCTGGTCACAGTCGAGGCAACGGTCGGCCCGGTGGCGGCGTTCTCGCTGACCCCCTTGACCGGTTGCGCACCGGTGGAAGTCACCTTCACCGACGAATCGGTGAACGATGTGAGCACCTGGAACTGGGACTTCGGCGACGGCGGCCAGGACAACGTGCAGCATCCGGTCTACACCTACAACGCGCCTGGTTCGTATGACGTGCGTTTGATCGTTTCGGGAACCGGCGGCGTCGATACGCTAACGGTGACCGGTGCGGTGGTCGTAGAGATGCCCGTTGCGGCAGCTTTCGCGGTCTCCGACACTACTGGTGACATGCCGTTAGCCGTGACCTTCTCCGATGCTTCGTCCGGCAGTCCGACTGCGTGGCAGTGGGACTTTGGCGACGCGGGCACCGATACGGTGGCCAGCCCGGTGCACACTTACACCGCCGCCGGCGTGTATGACGTGACCCTGATTGTCAGCAACAGCTGTTCGGCCGATACACTGACCATGGTTGCGGCCGTGACGGTCATCGACCCGGCTTCGGGTGTGGGCGATCTGGCTTCGGTGCGCTTCGGCCTGTCACAGAACTACCCCAACCCCTTCAACCCGAGCACGACCCTGGTGTACAGCCTGGAGAAACCTGGCCACGCACGCCTGGAAGTGTTCGACATATCGGGCCGCCGGGTGGCGACCCTGGTTGATGAAGACACCTCAGCGGGACGGCATGAGATCATGTGGCGTCCGGCGGAACTGGCTTCGGGTATCTACTTCTCGCGCTTGACTGTGGGTGCGGAGTCGGATACGAAGCGGGTGACTTTGCTGAAGTAGTCGTTGTTTTGATCGGATTGGAATGGCCGCCGGACCTTCGGGTTTGGCGGCCTTTTTGTATGCGTGTATGATATGGTCTCACATTCAGGGCGCGGTTTTTTTGAAGGCGGTTCAGGGTGAAATTGCATCATTTGAGGAATGCCACATTTGTGGTGGAAACTGGCGATCACCACATCCTGATTGACCCTATGCTGGGTGCGCAAGGCACTTTGCCTCCGTTCGCGAGGTTGCGGCACAAGGCCGCCAAAAATCCGACCGTTGCCCTGCCCGACAATGCATCGCAACTGCTGGGCCGCGTCACGCACTGCCTGATTACGCACTGCCAAAAGTTTGGGCTGCGGGCCTTGCAGCATACGGATCATCTGGATGGGCCTGGTGCGAAGTTTTTGAAGTCGAACGATGTGCCGGTGGTGTGTCCGGTGCAGGATGCGGCTTTTTTGCGGGGTCTTGACCTGACTGTCGGCACGACTTTGGAGTATTGGTCCTCTGAACCGTTTCTGGGCGGCGAAATCGTGGCCGTGCCCGCTCGCCACGGTCATGGCTGGGTGCACAACCTGATGGCCAACGGGGCCGGTTTTTTTCTGCGGTTGCCGGATGAGCCTTCACTTTATATCAGCGGCGATACGGTCTATACCGAGGATGTGAAGCGGGCGCTGGTTGAGTTGAAGCCGGACATTGCGGTGGTGGCCGCCGGTGGTGCGAGCCTGGATGTTGGGGGGTTGATTTTGATGTCGGCCGAGGAGGTTTTGGAGTTTGTGCGCGAGGCCCCGGGACAGGTGGTGGCGAATCATTTGGAGGCGTTGAATCATTGTCCGATGACGCGGGTGGAGTTGGCTGGCTTGCTGGGTGAGGCGGGGTTGTCGGATAAAGTATTATTGCCTGAGGATGGGGAAATGTTGTTATTTGGCGAGGGTGGTTCTGGCTGAGGGATAACGCATTTATTTGCCTGGGTTGCGTTGTGCATTTATCTGGTTCTAGATAACACAACTTGTTTATTTTCAACTATTTATGTTGCCTTTAGTCTCTGCTTCGAGTATCTTAAATGCACCTCCCCAGGGCCACATTTGACGAACGGAATCAGTCATGAACCTGCCCGAATACCGTCCAAATTTTCGCGCCGACCAAGCCCATGATGCCCTCAGTGAATGCATCAAAATTCAGGACCGCGCCCAGCACTGCGCGGTGTTGTGGTTTGCCGAAATCTACCAACGCGGATTGTACCGTGAACTGGGTTTCAGTTCGATGAATCAGTATGCGGCCGAAGGGTTGGGCTTCTCGCATTCGCGCACTGGAGACTTCATGCGGTTGGCAAAAAAACTGAATGTGTTGCCGGCCATCAAGGACGAGCTGGCCAGCGGACGGTTGGGCTACACAGTGGCGCGCGAGATCGTGCCGGTGGCCGACGCTGCCAATGAAAAACAATGGCTGGAAGTGGCGGAGAAACAATCGCGGCGGCAGTTGGTCGATACCGTCAGAAAGGCCAAAGCCGAGGCGAAGCGAGATCGGTTGGCCAACCCTGACCAAAGAGAGTTGATGCCAGTGCCTGGACCTCGGGTGCCGGTGGCGCCGCCGCCGGTACGCGTGGGGTTTGAACTGACGCCGACCCAGTATGCGCGGTATGAAAAATTGATGGCAAATATCGGTGGGCAATCGGACAGAGCGGAACTGCTGCTCGAGATGATGGAGTCATACTTGGAAGGCGAACCCCAAAAGTTCTCCCGGGAGAACTTTTCAGCGCCCAACCAGATCCACATCCACGAATGCCCGACTTGTTCAGCAGCAGCCGTAGCCACACCCCAAGGGGAAAAACAGTTGGGCCCCATTGAGCAGGAAACACTGCACTGCGACGCCCAGTTCCACCATCCCGGGCAGCCCAACCGGTCTTCCATCCCGCCCCGCCTGCGGCGTGAAGTGCTCGCCAGGGACCGAAACACTTGTCGCAGAAGAGGTTGCGGACACACCCGGCACCTTCATGTCCACCATCTGGTACCGCGGGCCGCAGGTGGCAAAAATGAGCTCGAAAACCTGGTAACACTGTGCCCGGGATGCCACCATTTGTGGCACAAACGCGGCGGCGACCTGCGCAACCTGCTCACCGAGGTTTCGACCCCATAACCTGGCGGCCAAGAGGCGTTGCCAGCCATGACCACTGGTACTATTATTTGTTGTTATCTAAGCCATTAGCGCATCTCCCTACATTTTGGTGGGATTTTTTCGCCCATTTTGAGGGATTTATTTGGCAACGGGTTAATTTTCTAACAACTTATTACAAGTACGTGACACATGGTTCCTGCGCAGACACTATATTACGGCGGTCAGCGACAGTTTAACCGGAGGCGATGCATTGTCGAATTCGCATAATGACCAAACCCAGGCTGGGGTTTGTCAGATCGGGACCCGGGGCAGCGATCTGGCCCTGTGGCAGGCCCACACCATCAAGGGCATGTTGAAAGACCTCGGTGTTGAGACTGAACTCAATATCATCAAGACACGGGGCGACAAGATCGACAACGTGCCTTTCTCCAAGCTTGAGGGGAAGAACTTCTTCACCGTAGAGTTGGAAGACGCGCAGTTGGATGGCCGCGTGGACATGGCCGTGCACTCGTTGAAGGATCTGGCCACCGATATGGTGCCGGGGCTGACCCTGTGCGCCATGGTGGGTCGGGAAGATCCGCGGGAACTGCTTTTGGCGCGGCCCGAGGCCATCGACCAGGCCAAGCTCAAGGCTGGCGATGTGATTCCCTTGAAAGACGGGGCCAAGATCGGCACCAGCGCGGCAAGGCGTCAAGGTCAAGTGCGGGTCATCCGGCCGGATATGGAAATCGCCGACCTGCGGGGCAACGTGCCCACGCGGATCAATCGGCTGCGTGAAGGGCTGTACGACGGCATCCTGCTGGCGCGTGCCGGCGTGATGCGGCTGGAGTTGGACGTCAGCGATTTGTACACCAAGCCGCTGGAAATTGAGGACTTTGTGCCGGCGCCGGCCCAGGGCATGTTGGGCATCCAGTGCCGCGAGGGCGACAAATGGCAGGATGTGCTGGCCCAGATGGACTGTGGTGAACAAGGGACGGCCGTGGCCGCCGAGCGCCGCCTGTTGAATCAGTTGGACGGCGGTTGCCACTTGCCCTTTGGTGTGAACATCACCGGGGCGGGTTCCAGTTGGAAACTCGAGGTTTTCCTGGGCGACGACGACATCACCCGTGAACCCCTGCGGTTCACTCTCGAAGGTGCGGGTCCTGCTGCGCTGGGCGCTGAAGCCTGGGTGCAGATTGAAGCTTACAAGAAGGGCTGATCCGGGTATGAGTGGCGCCCAACGCATCATCCTGACGAGGGAAAAGGATCGCAACCAGATCTGGGCGGACCGGCTGCAACAGGCCGATCTGCCCTTTTCGCTCATGCCCTTGGTGCGGTACGAATCGCTGGCATTGCCTAACGACCGTGATTTCACCAACTTTGGCTGGCTCATGTTCACCTCGCCCCAGGGCGTGCGGGCCTTCGCAGACCTGCAGGCTGAAATCGGCCAAGCGCGTTGTGCAGCCCTGGGTCACGGCACGGCCCTGGCCTTGACCGAAGCGGGAATGAAGGTCGATTTGAACGCCGGAGCCCTTGATGGCGTTGAGCTGGCGGCCCGCTTTTTGGAAG
>DAOVTU010000058.1 GCA_030632925.1 Candidatus Krumholzibacteriia bacterium
CAATGAACTGCGCAGGGCGTCACCCTGGTCGTCGGTCTGGATCTCAAAAGTGAGGTCCTTGTCGGCCAGTTTCCGGAGAGCCGCTACAATCTCGAACTGCAGGCTGTCGGCAAATCCATCCATGGTGCTGGCCATCTGGCCAATTTCATCATTCTGTTCCATCTGCATGCGCATGCCAAATCGTCCACGGGAAAGTTCATTGAGCATGGCCACCGTTTTGCCAACTGGACGGCCCACGATGCGCGTGACGAACAAATCGATCAGCCCGCCCATGATGATGATCAATCCGAAAATCCCGGCGGCAATAGACCACCGCACCGAAGCGATTTTTGACGCTCCGTCAGCCTCGATGCTCGCGACCATAGCCTGCTGACTCTTGATGTCGATGGCCATCACCAGGACACCCGCCGTTTTTTGGGAATAGTCGTGGATCGGAAAAACGCTCACATAGTGGTCATCGATCACTTCGGAGTAGGGCTCCACACGGCCCTTCTCCAACAGCTCTGTCGCCACCAGCCGGGTGGTGATATCGGAGTTGGTCGTGGCGCAGGTCACGTACTTATCATCCAAAACGGGATATTTTTCGCCGTTCTGCAGCTTGGTGGCGATGGAGAGCAGCGAGGCATCCATATAGACGGCGTAGTTGTTTTTTTCATCAGTTTTGCTTTCGGTGATCACGTCACCAAATGATAGCAAGACTTCGTTGGACCCAAGGTGCCGGCCGCTCGGGCTCTTGATCGGCGTCAAACCCCGAATGGCGAATCCACCACGCCCGACTTCGATCCCCGACAGGGGTTTGTGCTCCCGGTTGATCGTGACCACGGATTTGCGGAACGAAGAAATATCGTCCGAGATGTCGATCTTTTTTCCGTTGCGTTTGGTCTGCCAGCCTTCGCGCCAGATGCGGGCCAGGCTGCGGGCGTTGGTCAGGTGAAAGTGCAACTTGAATTCCTTGGCACCGGTGCTGCTCCGGTAACCCTCCACAATGGGGCCCATCAGAACCCGCAGTTTTTCACGGGCCAACTGGGCCTGGGGGTCGGCTTCGTCATTGATGTTGCCGTTCGTCGCCAGTTCGTAGGCTTCTACCACCTCGGGCATCTGGCTGAACAACGACGCCTGCTCCAGGGCCTTGTGTCCGGTGCGATCAATCGAACTGTAAATTTCGCTGATCTTGTTGGTGGCCGTGGCCTCGAGTGCCGATTGGTTCAGCGCCTTGGTCGACTCCACCTCTTCGTGGGTGAGATTGGTAAAGGTGTTGTTGAGCAGAAGGCCGCCGACTATTCCCCCGCCCAAGAGGCACAAGACACTGGGGATCATGATTTTTGTGCGGATTCTTAAATCAGCGAACTTCTTCACAGCAATCTCCTCAAAACGGGCCTGGCCCACCTGTTGATTTTGATCAGACACACTCAGCCATTGAATATGTCGGCATCACATCAACTTTTTTGAGGTTTTCCTTAATGCCCTATAGGTTTTCTCTGAAACCTGACGGGCCTACTGTCCTTGCATTTTTTGGTATCTTTTACCCAAATAGCGCCCCATCAGGGCCCATATACCCGCGATTCCCGCTCCAATCAACGCCAATGCACCCAGTCCCAGTCCCAATCCCGTCGACAAGCCGGTGAAGGCCCAGGCCGAAATCACATCACCACCCCGGTAGACCACATTGTCGATCACGCTCTTGGCCTTGAAGCGGGTCTCCCGATCCACCACGGTAAAAAGCATTTCCCGCCCCGGGCGAGTGATCGAATAATTCCCGGCCCGCCGCACGCACTGCATACCGACAACGACCCACAGCATGGGCGCCAAGGCCACAACCAGCAGACCAACCACGATGACAATAGGCACCAGGGCCAGAGTCCAGGCCAACCCGAAGCGGGTATTCAGTCGTCCAGTTACAAAAAATGCCGTGCCGATAGAGAGCGTATTGACCGCCAAATCCATACCCGACCAGATCTGCGTACGGGTGTCTGAATCCAGGTCCGTCATCAGGTTTTTCAACTCGAAATATACGAAGGTGCTGATGACGGTGTAGAGAAAAAGGAAAAGCCCGATCCCCAGCAGATACGGGTTGCTCACGAAGTCCCAGAAACCGGAAAAGGGGTTGCCGCCTAATTTTGCTCCGTAACCTTCGGCCAATGATTCGTCACCGTGCTGCAGCTCCCGGTGCTTCAGTTTTTCGAGGTAGCCAATGATCGGAATGGGCACCAGCAGCAACGCCGCCGATATCAGCACCAGGTTGGATTTGCCCAAAGGAACAACCAGCAACAACGCCAGAGCCGGTCCCACGATCGCGCCGATGCTGCTGCCGGCGGCGATGAACCCAAACAGCCGCGGTGCCTGTTGCTTGTTGAAGATGTCGGCCATCAGGGTCCAGAAAACCGATACCTGGAACAGGCTGAAGACGCTGATCCAGACGTAAAAGAACTTGCCGAGATAGGTGGCCTCGGGCATGACCCGAAAGGCCACGAAGAAGCCAAAAAACGACAGGGAAAACAGTCCGTAAATGCCTGGCAGCAGGCGGCTCAGTCGCACCTTGGCGCAGGCCGCGCCATACAGGGCCGTGACAATCACACTGATGACAAAAGTTGCCGTAAAAAGCGTGCTGAGTTCCGCGTCTGTCCAATCGCTCGACATCGCGTCACGAATGGGCCGCAGGATGTAGTAGGCCGCCATCAGGGTGAGCACGAAAAAGAACGAAAGCCAGACGGCTTTGATTTCGTTGGGTTCGACATTGGCAACGGATCCCATGAAACGGGAGAAGACGTTGGAATTTTCGCGGGTCATCAACAATCCTTTGCGCAAGGTCAACCAGGGTGCAACAGCAGCCTGCTTAATCTAACATGAGCAGGCCGTTGCGGCCAAGGCACCCCTGATTGAGTTATTTTCGACGAATAAAGTCGGAATTTTGTTATAATCACCGTCTCTATATCAATGATACGAGCAATTGGCTGGCATGTTTCGCTGCCAAAGCGATGGTTGCCGGCCACGTGAATAACGATTTGACACCGTCAATTGAGCCCTGTCTCAGACATATCCGGGGGAAACGCCATGCAGAAATTTCATATACCATTGTTGTTGTTAATATGCTGTTTAAGCCTCTTGGCCTTCGAATCAACCGTTTTGGCAGCCCCTGCGGTGCCTGTGGAATACACGCTGTACCCCCACCTGGATTCCGTCACGTACCCGACCGACAACACCACCGCTGTCGAGGCTTTCAGCCTCTTTGGCAGCTCCTATTTCGCTGCGGCCAACGAGGTCTCGGGCGTGCACATCTACCGGGTTGTCAACGGTGCCGCGGTCGAAATCGGCCAGGAACAGGCCCTGGGTCGGGAAAGCGATATTGCCGTCGTCGACTGGTTCGCGTATGTCGCCACCACCAATGTCGGCCTTTCGGTCCTGTCGATGGGAATCCCGGAAAACCCCCTGTTTGTAGCCAGCCTCAGTCTGCCCGATGGCGCCACCGAGGTTGTGGCCGCCGGTACGCACGCCTATGTCGTCTGTGGCAATGGAGAATTGGCCATCGTGGACGTGTCCAACGCCAATACGATGTCGGTCGTGGCCACCCATGGGACCGCCGTCAGCGCGATCAGCCTGTCGGGCGATCGGCTGGCGCTCATCAACGCCGGTCAGTTCGAGCTCCTGGACGTTGCAGCACCATCGAGCCCGGTCCTGATCGGTTCCTACGCCTCGGCACCCGGTGTTTCTTTTGACGATGTCATCATACAGGGTGACATTGCCTACGCTGCGGGAACTTTCCGCCTCGAACGGCTGAACCTTTCGAACCCCGGTGCGATCACCGGCACCGACGAAGGGATCGAATCCAACAGCCTGACCATCGACGGCACCGATCTTCTGGTAGCCGGGAATTCGCGCCTGCAATTCATCGACATGACCTCCGGCGACCATCTGCGCGCATCGGCCAGCCTGAAGGCCGACGAGGACGTGGCATCCATTGATGGCCTCATCGTCACCTGCCGCAGTGACCGCCTGGAGTTCTTTTCTGATGGCCTGCACGAAGCGCCGCTGGTGGCCGGGACGTATTTCTACGGCGACTCCATGCATCCGCTGGGAATCATGTTTCAGGATGTGCTCTATGGGCATTCACAGACCACCACCGGCGGCCTGGCTGCGACCGAACTGGGCGGCAGCGGCAACAATCTTTGGGATCTGGACCTTGGTCTTGGCGGGGCACAGATCAACAACGTGGCGCAAGGCGGATCACTGATGGCGGCCCTGACGGATGCCGGAGACCTCGCCATCGCGACTGTCTCCCGCCATGGGGCCACCCTGAGGGGAACTGTTGGGACGGATATGGTCACGCCCCGCAATGACCGGGTCATGAAATTCTTTGATGACCAGACGCTCGTGGTTCTCGATGGAGGCGACGGATCCAACCTGATCAATCTGCGGCTCTTTGACGTGACCAACCCGGACCTGCCGACCCAGATCGGACACTATCCCCTGGCCACTTCGATGTGGAATGCGCAGGACGTCCTGATCGTTGGGTCACACATTGTGGCGGCCACCAACAATCAGGTGGAAATATTTGATGCTCAAAATCGGTTGAGCCTGCAGTCCATCAACCAGCTTTCGCTCGGGGTGTACACCAGCCGAATCTATGCCCAGGGTTCGTATCTGTACCACCAGGGCTCGGGCGGACCTGGAGTCACCATCGGCTTGGAAATGTTCTCCGCCCTGGACCTGTCCGACCCCTTGGCGCCCGTGGCCACCGCCGAGATTTTTCTGTCCCACTCTACGGAATTCGTATTTGCCGAGGGATGGGCGTATCAGACATGGTCGGGCCTGATTTTGGATCTGTCCGATCCGGCGAATCCGGTGCCAGCGGGAAATTTCACCCCCAAGGACGGCGCCGGTGGTTTGCCGGCAAAGGCTCTCGCCAGCACGGAATATCTCGTTTTTGGGGAAAGCCTCGGTGCCGTCAATGGAACAGTGAAGTATCAGGCGGCCCAGGGCGCGACCGGCAGCATTTCCGCCGTGGGCGACGAGTTGCCCGCAGTTGGTCCAGGACTGCAGTTGGCGGCCTCTCCCAACCCCTTCAACCCGCGGGTCACGCTCCAGTTTGCCCTGACCAGCCCGGCCGAAGCCCATCTGGAAATTTTCGACCTGCGCGGGCGCCTGGTTTCCGACCTGGGCCAAAAGTTCAGGCAGGCCGGACCGCACCAGGTGGCCTGGGATGGCCTCGACACCCAGGGGCGGCAGTTGCCTTCGGGAGTTTATCTGGCCCGCGTGCGCGCCGGGCGGGAAACCGCTTCCCAGAAGATTGTGCTGGCCAAATAAAACCGCCCCTTGTTGGCACGCGAAACGGGAGCCCCGAGGGACTCCCGTTTCGTTTTTCTCAGCCTTGAAACAACCTGTTTTACGAGGCCAATTTTTTGGAAAAGAACGTCTTCTTCAACAGATCGAGGAAGATCACGAGCGCACCCAGGATCATCATTCCATCGGGCAACAACCGCGACCACATCACCGGTTTCATGGCATCGAGAGCTTCACGCTGACGAGTGGCCCAGTAGCCCACCTCGTGAGCGATCTTCGCCTGCTCGAAGCCGATGATCAGGGTCGGGATCGAGTAGATGATGACACCGATGGTGACCAGCCAGAAACCGATCCGACTCAGTTTCTCATCCCACTCCAGGCCCTTGGCCATGGCATTGCTGCGCGCCACGAGATACATGAAGGCCAGCGAGATGTACCCGAACGCACCGAGCAACGCCACGTGGGCGTGCGGCATGATCAAGTACGTGCCGTGGCTGTAGTAGTTGATCGTGGGCGTATTGATGACCATGCCCAGGAAACCAGCACCGAACCAGTTCAGGAACGCGCTGCCAGCCAGGAACATGAACGGCACCGCAAACGGGAAACTGCGTCCCTCGTCCTTGATGTGCTTCTGCTGCTTGAAGGCCTCGATCATCAACAAGACCAGTGGCAACGGCTCGAGGGCCGAGAATACGCCACCGACGGCGATCCAGTACTCATCCAGGCCCTGCCACCAGTAGTGATGGCCGACGCCCAGGGTTCCACTGAGCATGATCAGGCCCAGCTCGAAGAGCATGATCCGCTCGGCCGACTTGCGGGACACCAGGCCCAGCGCGACAGTCAGGAAAGCCAACACACCAGCTGCGAACAGCTCGAAGGTCAGCTCGACCCACAGATGGACAACCCACCAGCGGTAATAATCATCGACGGTGAAGTTGGGCTCGATCTTGTGTAGCGGCATCATGCCCGCGATGTACAGCGTGGCGATACCGAAGGCACTCCAAATAATGGTACCGACCAGCACGTTGTTCGTCTTGGCCTTGCGGATGACGCTGAAGACCATCAGGAACCACATCACGAGACCAATGACCAAACCGATATCCCAGACGCGGCCGAGGTTCAGCAGCTCGCGGCCTTCGTTGCCGAACCAGAACCAGACGTCTCGCATCTGGCCCGTGGCGCCCATGTAGATGCCCACCAGACCACCGCCGCCAACAATCAGCAGCGCGGCCCAGAGCACGTCCACCAACCAGGGAAACTTGAGGTCTTCTTCGCCCACCAGCGGGGCAATCAGCAAGCCACCGACCAGCCAACCGATAGCCACCCAGAGGATCGCCAGGTTGACGTGCAACGCGCGCATCACGTTGAACGGCATGATCGACTGATCGACGATAAAGTTGTTCGCCGGGTCAGTATAGATATGTGCCAGGTAGCCACCGATGATCATCTGTAATAGAAAAAACAGACCAACGATGGGCACGTATTTGAGGAGTTTTTCCTGCGATGGGAACAGCTTGGTGATCACCAGCGGTGACTCCAGCACGCCATCGTCTTTCTTGAGCAGCTTTTCGTAGGCGATGAACAGCACCAGGATGGTTCCCACCCACAACGCCAGCAACTCCATCAGGGAGTAATAGTGCGAGGACCACATGATGTCCTGGTCAACCAGCGGCTCGGGCGGCCAGTTGTTGCTCCAGCTGCGGTCGGTGCCGGGACGCTTGGTGCCGGCCACCATCTGGGACCAGTCCACGAAGGCGGCGATCAATTCGGCCTCTTCGGTGCGGATCACGCCACCGGGCCAGGCCTGCTCCTTGTTACCGTTGACCAGGAAGTCGACCAGCCAGGCCTTGTTCGACTCGTAAGCCGCGGCCGAACCCTCGGTGTAGGTTACGGTGCCTTCGTTCAGGCCCTCGCCACTGTAGAAGTCGGCCTTGACCCGTTCCTTGATCCAGCCTTCCTGCTCGGCACTGAGTTCCGCGTGGTCTTTGCCAAATTCCTGCTGACCGTAATAGTCGTACAGGAATACCGCGCGGCGATGGAAGAACTCGGTCGAGAAATCCGGACCCAGATAGGCGCCCATGCCCAGCATGGAGCCATAGTCCATCAGGTCGAATTGCTGAAAGTTGCCCTTACCGTTGACGACGTCGTCGTAGGTATAAAGGGTGGCTCCAGACTCCGAGACGACCTTCTCGGCGATGGGCGGAACCTCTTTTTGGAGGTTCGCGGTGAAGACGATCAGGATCGTCACCATGATGATCGCCACGACCCAGAAAGCGGCATAGAGCCCTTTCCTGGATAGCAAACGATCCAACAGGGATGGGGTCATTATGTGACTCCTTGTTGTGCCGGCGAACCGGCGGCCAATGCTGCCTGGAAACTAATTCCTACTTCCAGGTAGGCTTTTCACTCAAAAAAACTGACAGTGTGCGTCAGGAAAGTTTTTTACCCTTGGATTTCACCATGTCGGCCAAGGTCACATCCGCCATCATCTGCTGGATGCTCTCCTTGGGTCCCGTCCAGAATTCGTGCATCGGACAGGGGTTCTTTTCATCGCAGCGTTCGAATCCGAGAATGCAGCGATCGTATGTTTCAAGGCCCTCAACCGTATCCACGATTTGTTCCATCCGTATCTCTTGCAAGGGCTTGGCGATGCGATAGCCGCCGTTCTTACCCCGCACGGACTCGACAAATCCGGCCTCGCGCAACCGCCCCATGAGACGACCGAGGAATTTGAATGGGATGTCCAATTCAGCCGCCAAACGCTTGACCGGACACAGTTCGTCCGGATCGGCGGCCATGTAAACCAGGCAGCGGATCGCGTATTCGGATGATTTGAACAATCTCATTGTCTACCTCCGGGTAGAATATTGTTCAAGACAAAGAAAGGGGCAAGGAAGAATGTGGATCTTCCTTGCCCAAATTCAGATCAACAGCCTGCTAACGACGGCGACCACCACGCGGAGCGCTGCGTTGGGGCGCCTGCCGCTGGGGAGTCTGCTGCGCCCGGTCATTGCCACGCTGCCGTGAACTGCGATCGCGGTCCAGTTGCTGACGGTCGCCTTGGGAGCGGTCCTGCGGCTTGACCTGGTCCCGGCTTCTGTCGTTCTGGGAACGATCCTGCGGCTTGGCCTGATCCCGGCTATTGTCGCGTTCAGAGCGGTCGGCAGGCCGTGTCGAATCGCGATCACGGGAATTGTCGCGGTCGCCGGCCTTGTCGCGGTCGCCACTCCACTCGCCCTTGTCCCGCTTCTCCCAGCTGCCGTCCTTGTCGCGGTACACATCGCCTTTGCGATCAGTGTAGACGTTGTTCTTCCGGTCCGAAGTGGACGGACGCTGCCGCGCCTGCTTGCCCACATCACCGGTGCGTTTCACACCGTTCGTGCGATCCCGATAGGCGTTGTTGCCCGGCTGCCGTTGGCCCGCCCTGTATCCGGCCCGATATCCGGCTCGTGCGCCATTCTGGTAACCACGATTGTACCCGTGGTTGTACCCGCGCCAATAGCCGTGGCGATAACCATAACGGTAACCACCCGCGCCCCAGCAACCGTGATACGGATGCCCCCAACTGACACCGATGTGTAGCCAACCGTAGCTCATGCCGTAGGTGAAACCCCAGCCGGTCCACGGATTGTAGTGCACGCCGAAACCATAAGTGACCGGCCGCGGGTAATAGTAGTGCCCATACCACGGGCGATAATACCAACCGGTGCCATAGACCACGCAGGGGCCATACGGGTAGTAGCCGTAATAACCCGAAGTGTAACCCACGTAGACCACCTCAGGCGTCGTCTCGTAGATATAGACGTACTTGACGTTGTACACGGGGCAGTCTGCGGGCAGGTCCTGCACCACGGCCGGCACTTCGGTCGCCACCGCCCAGGGCCCTTCCGGCCCGTTGGAAACAAACCAGATAGCCGAATCCACGCAATAGTATTTCTTGTCGATCAGCAGCACCGATTTGTCGGTATTGATGGCGTAGGCGACATCGTCTCCGCATTTTTCAAACTGCGGATCGCCGTCGTAGCTCACTTCACAGGTGGCCGTTTTGCGGTCCACCTCCGCGGTCTGGGGAATTTGGGTTTCCAGCAAGGCCTCGCGGGATTCCTGGGTGCCCGCCACGCTGGCCAACACCTTGCCCATGTCCGAATCCGACGGGATTTTGGCCAGGTCTGCAGGCAGTTCTGCAAAATCCACGTAGCTCCACGGGCCATCGGTCATGGATTTTGCGCGATACCAGCGGCCCGATATCAGCAGGTAATAGTTCTGGCTGTCGATGTCCATCAGCACGTCGTTCTCGGTATTGCGCAGATAGAGCAACTGAGTGCCCTCAACCGAGGCGAAATCCGGCTCGCCGTTGGTGACGATCAACTCGGCCGGCACCGTGCTCAGGATGATTTCCGGAGCGGCCTCATCAGCGTCTTTCTCCACGCCCAGATTTTCGGCATCCGTTGTCTGGGCTTCGGCCTGGGCCTTTTCCTCTTCCTCGATCTTCTGCGACACCTTGCGCAGCTCGGAGGACAAATCCGTGGTCACTTTCCAGTCACCCGCCAGGTCATCGCTGGTGAACCACAGGCCAGAACCGCGCAGGAAGTACGCGCCCGCCTTCTGGTCCTTGACGATGAAGAAGACCGAGTTGGCCACGTACTTCAGGTCAAAACCCTCGAGGTCGGCCAGGATGGGATCACCATCAACCAGCACCAGAACCGCAGGCTGGGTGCGGAAATGAATCGCCGGC
>DAOVTU010000490.1 GCA_030632925.1 Candidatus Krumholzibacteriia bacterium
ACCGTCGGGGGGTACGGAAACAGCTGGCACGATCTGTTGTCTTTCCGGGCGACGGTGGCCGACCCCAATGCCAGTGCGGTCGTCTCGCTGTCTGCCACGCTGCAAACCGATTCGGAACCCTCCTATGACTACACGTACCTGAGTGTTCAAACCGAAGGCAATTTGGGCTATATCGACCTGCAGTCGTGGGACGGCACGGGCACTTTTGCCGTGAGCAACGGCCTGACGGTGCTGCCTTCGGAGCTGATTGATGGCACCGATGTTTACCTGTCTTTCCGCTTTGAATCCGACGGCGGCTGGTCCGATGAGGATTGCCGGTTCTACGGCGCGGGCGCCTGTCAGGTGGATGACATCACCGTCACGATCAGCCAGGCAGGGCAGGCCGATGTGGTCAGCTTTACCGACTTTCAGGACGGCACCACCGGCGACTGGTTCGTGGACTTTCCCCAGGGCGTGGGGGACTTTGCCAGGCTGTGGAGTGGTTTGGCGGACCTGGACCCTTGTGCCACGAATTTCAGCCGGCAGGTCGCCTTTATTGACGACGGCATAGTCGTTCCGGGCACCGGCGGGACTGATTGCGTGAATTTCTGTTACGGGCCATCCGGCTATATTGTCAACACCGTGGGCGGCTTGGCTGGACCCTCTGAGCATATCGAAAACGACATTCTTTCGCCGGTCATGAACTGGCCCAACGCTTCGTACGATGGTCTGCGGTTGGCGTTCGGAGTATTTCAGCATGAGGATTTGACCGCTGACGCACCGGGAATTTTCTATATCTGGTCGATCCGCTCGGCTGATACCGACGGCTCAGCCGGAAACGGTGTGCAGGTTTTGGAGAATCAGTCCTGGCATGACCGCAATTTCGTCTTCTTTGGTGGTCCGGACTATGTCCGACCTGAGAATGATTTGACGGATCTGATGGAGCCCGGTCGGGATGTGGTCCAAGTCTTGTTGGGCGTGTACGAACTGGGCTGGGTGTGGGGGTTCAGGGGCAACGATGGTTATCCAGCGCCCTTCTTCGACAACGTTTCGGTCAAGGTCTTCCCCTATGTGGGGCCTGGCATGGCAGCTCGTGAAATTGATATGGCACAGGACAACTTCCCCGAAGCCGATGCCATCGACTTCAACAATCTGGGTGGCATGCACGTGCGCTTTGACATGGCGCAGAACATATCCTCTGCCCAGCACCTGCGCAACGATCCCGGCGATTCGCTGACCATGGACATCTCGCCGGTCCGCTCCGGTGCTGTTTTGGCCGGACCACCGCAACTTCATTACACGATTGATGCCAACCCGATTTTTAATGCCTACCGCACCATTGCAACCAGCGGCATGGTGTCGGGCTATCCGTCGGAAATCGCTCCAGGCGTGCCCCAACCCGAAAAGTGGGCCTTCGATCTGCCGGATACCGGCACCCTGTTCCCGGGCGATGTTCTGCATTATTACATCCGGGCCGGTGACGAAGTGGGCGGCGTAACCCAATACGCCACCATGCCGGCTGACATTTCGGGCTTTGGCGATTTCTCCAACCCGTTGGCCTACAACAGCAGTTTCGTCGTGCGGGCCTTGCCGACCATAGAGACCGATGGCTTTGGTGGCTTCGATGTGCCGCGCACGCTGTTCTGGAATGATTTTGCCAACCGTGGTGGCGAGGCCGAGTGGTACGGTGCTCTGGCCAATCTGGGCATGGGTGAGGGTGTCGACTACGACATCTACTACACCAACGGACCCAGCAGCGGTGTCGGCAACGGAATTGGTGGACGTACCAGTGGACTGTCCCTCGAGCACTACGAAACCATGCTCTACACCGGTGGCGATCTGTCGGTCTTTACCATCAGCAATGGCGACTTCAACAACGATGCCGGTGATGACATGGGCGCCCTGGTGAACTGGATGAGCGCGGGCAACAAGGACTTGTTGATCACCGGTGATGACGTGGCGAGTGACCTGGCCTTCAACGCCGGCGCCAGTGGCGCCACTTTTGCTCAATCCATCATGGGGTTGAACATGTGGTCGAGCAATCTGCGCCCATTTATTGGCAACCAGGCTTCACCGTTGGTCTATGCCATGGCTGGAAATCCGGTGATCACCACCCTGGATACCTGGGCGGTATTCGGTGGTTGCCTGAGCTTCAACACCTTTGATGCGGTGCAACCACAGAGCACGGCCCTGCGCCTGGCCGAGTTCGGCGACCCGAACAACTTCCCCGGTGCCTATGACTTGTCGGCGGCGACTCTCAACCAGTACAACGTCTCCAACAAGGTGATTTCGTTGCCTTATGATCTGATGTTTGTTCACACCGATCCCAATGCCAAGGTTGGCGCGCCGCTGGCGGCGAGGGCTCAGTTGTTGTCCGACATCCTGGATTATTTCGGCATCACCGGCGCCATGTTGCCGACTCCGGTGCCGGCTCTTGAGCAGTTTGCCGTGTCCAACTATCCCAACCCCTTCAATCCGGCTACGAAGATTGCCTATGTGGTGCCGCGGTCGGGTCACCTCAGTTTGAAAATCTTCAATGTGCGTGGCGAATTGGTGCGCACCCTGATCGACGGTCAGGTGGAGGCCAGCGGCGAAGTGATGTGGGATGGCACTAATAATCAAGGCAGTGATGTTTCGTCGGGTGTGTACTTCTATGAAGCGCGCCTGGGTGGCGAAGTGAAGATCAACAAGATGGCGTTGGTGAAATAGCGCCAGGCTTGTACTGAGACGTCACATTCAGTACAATGAACACGGCCGCAGTCGCTCCTGCGGTCGTGTTTTTCGGCTATCGCTCAACAAGTATCAGGGGGATATATGTACACCCGGATCCGGTTCGCCTTGACCGCATTTTGTCTGCTTCTGGTTTCCACTTCCTTTGCCGCTGATTGGCCTACGCCGGTGCGCGGAGAGGGCCTCATCTATGGTGGACCCGAATCGTTCAGCAAGGCTGCCGGTGATACTATTGTGATGATGGGGCCCAGTGGTTCTGGTGCTCCGTACATCGGCGATTTCGAAGCCGGCTGGAATGGCTGGACGAGCGTGGATATCACCGCACCGACGCAGACCAATTGGCAGGTCAGTGACTACAACCAGGCCGTGGCTGGGAATCTGGCGGCCTGGTGTGGAGATCTGGCCTTGACCAGCTGCAACGATTCGCTTGATGCCGAAGGCGGCTACGGCAACAGTTGGCATGACCTGCTCTCGTACCGGGCGACGGTTGCCGATCCGGCCGCCAGCGCAACCGTGGTTATCACCGCAACCCTGCAGAATGATACCGAACCCGGCTACGACTACACCTTCCTGAGTGCCAAAATTGAAGGAACCCTGGGGTTTGCGGATATCCAGAGCTGGGATGGAAAATTTGTCGTCCAGGTCAGCAATGGTCTGACCTACCTGCCGTCCGAGTTGATCGACGGCACGGATGTGTACGTGATGTTCCGGCTCAAATCCGACGGTGGCTGGTCGGACGAAGA
>DAOVTU010000347.1 GCA_030632925.1 Candidatus Krumholzibacteriia bacterium
AATCCCATCGGGTTGGCACGCCTTGAGGCGCGCCCCACGGCTTCGCCTTCCATCGAAGCCCAGGAAGCCCACGAGAACCGGGAACAGATGAATCAGCGGGGCGGGACGTTTTAGTCCAGCCAATCTCATCAACGCGATTTGTCATCTTCGCAAATATTCGGGGGCTGTATCAGCCCCTGATTGCGTTATGGCGGGTTTGCAATCCCAGCCCCACCACCAAGCCCGCCAAACCCAACATGCTCAGCACACGCAACCACAATGGCGATGCTCCGGCCCGGTAGACGGCGAACTCGCGCCAGCCGGATCGGCTGAAGGCCACCGAGACATCGGCAACCCCCGCGAGGTCGGCCGGCACCGGTTGCACCACGCCCCGGAAAATGCCGTCGTCGGGCAAGGGCTGGTCCGCCGGAATGGTGATCGCAGGTTCGTCCGTCGCAGCCGACCATTGATACGGCCCGCCCACTTCACTGACCTGCACCTTGTAGGATGTGGCACCTGGAATGGCTGACCATTTCAACTCGGGTGCGTCGGTGCGCAGGACCTCGCCCTCAACCGGACGTTGGAAATGCGGGTCTGCACTGTCGCCGCGCCGCAAGCCGCCTGCCTGACGGCCCGTCGGGGGCATGATCAACATCAACATCAGTGAAGCCGCCACGGCGCCCGCACCACCCCATTGCAACCAGGGCAGATGAACAGGACGCGCCCGTGCCGCCGGAGTCAACTTCACCTGCCCGGCTTGTATGGCTGTCGCCAGGGCGGCCTCCGAGGCCCGCGCCAACTGGCAGGCGTCGCAGATGAACAGATGGTCATCCAGCCCTTTGCGAATTCTTGAATCCAGGCCCGCTTCATTGTAGCGCCCCAGTTGATCCCCCCACTTCGGGTCTACACAAACGAACCCATCCCTGCCCGGATTGGTTTTCTCAATCATGATTTCTCCCAAATCGGTTTTTACGCGACGGCGTTTCATTTGTGCCGCCATCGGAGGAACAACCGAACAGTCGGTTTTTCAAATACAATTCGAATTTTTTTAAACAAACCGACCGGCGGTGGTACACGCTCTGCAGGGTTTTGAGGCCTTCCCGGCGGCGCAAAGCCTCTATGTCATCGTCATTGAAGTATATGGCGTGCAACAGGGTACGACACCCACGGTCCAGGCTGTCGAAAGCTTCCTGCAGCAGGCTGTTTTTTTCTTCTTCCAGCAGGGTGTCCAGCGGTCCCCGGGCGGGGTCGGCGAGGTATTCGGCCAAATCCTCCGTGTCTTCGCCCTGGTGCCGTCGGCGCCAAACCACGTAGTTTCGGCACCGGTTGCGGGCCACCGTGATGGTGAAACTGACCAGATCCCCTGTGAATTCGTCCTGGCGGCGAAGCCACTCCAAGACCGCCACCACCGTGTCCTGGACAATGTCGTCAATCTCGGGGCCGCTGTGTTGCAGAAAATGCCGAGCCGTAATGGCAGCATGATGGGACAGGACCCCAAAAAGTTGCTCGCCAGACTCCCCGTTGGAATCCAGAAAGGCCGCGATCAAGGGACCGAGTTCGACATCGGGCAACGGCGCGGGTTGAGAATTGGGCAAGTCAGCGCACATATTTTTCCGTACATTGGGTTCAAGATCGTAAGCATTCCGCTTGCGTCCCGTGACGATAAAGTGATTCTATGCGGGTGTCCACTCGCAACCTATTTTGATCATGCTGGTTAAGGAATACCGTACATGTCATATCGCCGTTTTGCCTGCACCTTATTTCTGACCGTATGCGCGCTGACACCCCTCGCCGGATGCGATCAACAGGAGACCACCTGGAGCGACGGGATTTACGACCTGACCGACGTGGCGCTTTCTGCCAATCTGGAACCGGCCCTGCAGGCGAGCATCGCCACCCTGGACCAACCCGATCCTGACCGGGCTTCCATCCACGCCGTCGCCACGTATCGGCGCCTGAGAGTTGCGCTGCGCAACCCTGAAACCAGCGCCATCGCCCGCGACGAACTGTTCACCCTATGGGAAGCAGAACCCGAAAATACGCTGTTGATGGCGCTGGCTTTTAGCTACACCAAAAGGACTGACCGTGAAGTTGACCTTGAACGGATGTTGTCCCGTCCGGCCCTGAGCGATACCAATAAGGCTCTCGGATGTTACATCACGGGCTACACGACCCCCAGGCGTCGTGATCGCGGCTACTGGTTCACCAAGGCCGAAAGCATGCAGGAACAGCTGGATGACCTGGGCCGCATGAACCTGGTGCTCAGATTGTCCGCTGTCGAAAGTTCACGAGGGCACCGCATGCAAGCGGTCGAGCGCTTGATGGCAGCCATTCCCGAAGCGCGGCGGATCGGCGGCCACTCCCTGGAAAGCACTTTCCGGGCCTACATCACTGGCCGGTTGATCGCGGCTGACAAACTTGACGACGCCCTGCACACCGCCACCCTGACGGCCGCCCACGCCCAGCTGATCATAGACCAACGGGAATACCTGACCGCACGTATCCGGCTGGCCCGCATCCTGTTCCAGCGTGGCGAATACGAACCCTCCCTGGCCCTGTTGGAAAAGTACGCCGACCAGGGTGAAGAGTTGGGCATTTTGTGGGCTGTACAAAACAGTCTCGACCGGGCGGCCCAGTTCGCCAGTGAGATCGGCGACTACGAAAGAGCCATGAAATACGACCGGCGCAATCTGCGGGTGGGCCAGGAACTGCAGGACACGCTCAATGTGCCGCGCAATCTGGCCAGTATTGCTCACGGTTTTCGCATGACCGGCCGCCTCGACTCCACCTACGTGTACCTCAAGCGGGCCCAGAAAATCGTGGTGGAATCAGGCTTGCCGAAAAATCAGGCCAAGATGACCGAGTTGATGGCCAGCTATTACTGCCAGGTCGGCAATTACGCCGTGGCCGAGTCATTGCTGATGTCGGCTTCGGAGCTCAACGACGTTTCGGGTACGCGAACCACGAAGGCCTACCTCTTGTTGGAACTGGTGCCCTCGGCTCTGGAGATGGGCCGTCCCGATCTGGCCTACGAATGGTTAGGCGAAGTGGACAAGGTGAAAGAATCGCTCCCGGCTCGGGCCCTGAGTAATAATTTTCTCGCCGAATTCGAGATCCTGTCGGCTCGCTTGTTGGCCGAACAGGGTGAAACCCGTCTGGCGGCCGAAGCCCTGGACCGGGCGCGCGCTTCGATCGAAGCGGTCGGTGGCGAAGGCCGGCGCTGGTCGCTCGAAGCCCAGACCGGAGAACTGGCCCTCAAGCGAGGGGACTTACGCCGGGCCGAAGAGGCTTTTCTCGCCTGTTTTGATATGGCTTTACAGGGCACCGACCCGCAAAAAATGGCACGCAGCCGGTTTCAGTTGGGCCAACTCTATCTGGACCGGAACCGGATGGACGATGCCCAGACCATGTTCTCCCCACTGACCGAAAACGAATCCTACGGCCATGCCTACCGGACCAGCCTGACCAGTGGGCTGCTGCTGGGTTTGACCCATGCCAAACTGGGTGAGCATGCCAAGGCGTTGACCCTCTACGATGAAGGCCTGGCTCGCTTCAATCCCGACTCGCCCACTGATCTGGTCCTGCGGTTCCATCTGGCCCGGGGCCGGGCGTTGAGCCAACTCGGACAGCACCAGGCGGCAAGGGACGAGTTGCAAAATGTTATGGCCACGCTGGCGGCTTCTCCGCAACTGGTGCAATTCGACGACCTGCAGATTTTTCGCACCGACATCGAACGCGACACCCGCGAAGCATTGGCCATGAACCTCATGGGTGACAATCCGGCTTCAACCGGACGGGTAGCAAAGGCAGCCCTGGACATGGTTTATCCGGGCCTGGCGGACCGGTTGACCGAAGGTGCGGCCTTGGTTTTTTTCCTCGGCGAAGAAACGTCGTGGGCCTGGTGGGTACGGGACGGACAGGCGACCGTTCGCCAATTGCCCAGGCGCGATGCCCTGTATGAAATGGTCCGGCCTGTGCTGGTCGATCTGGGCCATCCTGAACGCCCTATAGATGACGCCCGGCTGAAAGAACTGGCGCAGGCCCTGTTTGGCGATCTGCCCAACCAGTGGCCCCATGGAACGCCTTTGACCCTGGTGCCCGATGGAGTGTTGCGCCTGGTGCCCTGGGCGGCCCTGCCCGTGCCGGGCCAGGAGCAGTTGGTATTGGATTGGGGTCCGCTGCGGGAAGTTGAACCGGGACTGGCTGTGGCCGCGAGGACGACGCCCGCAGCGCCAAAAAACCTGAGCCTGATGGCGATCGGTTGCAACCAGCCTTCAGATGCGGGCCGGACCGACTTGCCGGAATTGCGCCAGGCCGAGGCCGAAGCCCGGCAGGTGCAAGCGGCCTGGGGCGGTGCTGAGGCCGACCTGGCCACCGGAGCAGCCGCCAATTGGGACACCCTGCTCAGCAGTGGCATTGAAAAATATGACGAGATCCATCTGGCCAACCATGCCGAAGTGCACCAGGGTGCGGCACGGCGTTCGACCATTCGCCTGGCCGCCC
>DAOVTU010000640.1 GCA_030632925.1 Candidatus Krumholzibacteriia bacterium
ACCAGGGCGCTGTCGGCGTCAGCGGCAAACATGCTGGCCACCCACTGCTTGGTGAAGGCGTTAAAATTGCTGTCAAAGGTGGAGACAAAGCCTGCGACCTGTTGATCGGTGACAACCATGTCGACCTTCTGGAAGTTGTCGATGCCGATCAAGCCCATGACTCGCTCCGGTGCAGCCAGGGCGGCCTCGGTGATGACGGCCCCGCCCATGGAGTGTCCCACGAGAATCACGTTGTCGAGATCCCATTCCTTGAGCACAGCAGCCACATCCTGGCCGAAGGCTTCCATGGTGTAGGCTTTGCGTCCGGACTGGGATTGGCCGTGGCCGGCGAGGTCGATGGTGACCACGCGGTGGTCCTTGGCCAGATCAGCCACTTGTTCGCTCCAGTAGGTGCCGTCGCAGCTCCAGCCGTGCACCAGGACCACGACCGGATTGCTGTCGTTCCAGCTCTCGGCGTGGATCAGTATTCCGTCGGCCGACGGGATGTCCTGAACTGTGTGATTGGGCGCGGCCAGGGCGGTGCCCGAAACCAGGATCAGCAGCAAGGTGATGAGGGCTTTCATGATCACTCCTTGATGGTTGGGTTGAGGTCGCCGCATTCTTGTAGGCGGAACAGGTCTTCCACGGGGCAGCCAAAAATATCGGCCAACTTGAGGGCCAATGGCAAACTGGGCACATAACGCCCCCGTTCGATGGATATGATGCTCTGTCGTGATACTCCGGTAGCGGCCGCCAGTTCCTGCTGGGTCATGTCCCGGGCCAGGCGGTGGGCTTTTACGCGGTTGTTTACAGTGTTTTCCATATTTTGTCGAGAATGTTAAGCCGACTTTACACTTGGGGTGCTGTGTTGTTGTGGCAATAGTAAAGCCAGCTTTACTAATTTGTCAACAATGAAATCTGGGCTGGAAATCCCTTATAAATTTATTTTGTCACTTTTGTCGTGCGAGACCAGTATTCTCCCGTGAATAGAGTCGCGAGTCCTGAATCCTGCTGTTTTGCCACCGGAGTTGGAATGCCCATCCGTTTTAGATATTTCGCTGACCGCGACCTGCTGATTCATATCGGCGAAGGCGCCGTCAGTATCGAAGAGATCGAGACTTTACGGGCTGAGCGGAACGCTCGCGGTGTGCCCCGGTCAGTATCCAATACCCTGACCGACATGCGTCACTCTCATTTCGATTTTGACCTGACCGAGCTGCGGGACAACGAATCAGGCCGTCCGGAGAGCCACTATGCCGGGACGCGGCATGCCGAATTGGTGGCCGATCCCCGCGATACGGCCGTGATGCTGATGTGGAAGAAGTGGCTGCCCGAGAGTGTCGAGGTTGAGGTGTTTGCCTCCCCGGACAGGGCGTATGATTGGCTGGGAGTGAAACAAGAAGAGGGTGATCTTGACTAACGGCGTGATCCTGGCCCAAGATGCTTCCGATGCAACGACCGCCCCTACCGAAGGCAAATCATGACGAAGACCACCCTGCTGACTCTGGTCCTGTTGGCCTTCCTGTCCTGGAACGCTTTGGCCGCCGAGGAAGAAAAGCCGCCACCGCCAACACCCGAAGCCACCACCCTGACCAAGCTCGGCCAGATGGCCCCCGACTTCACCGTCGCGACCATGGACGGCGGCAAGTTCACCCTCAGCGAACAAAAAGGCCGCGTGGTGCTGATAAACTGGTTCGCCACCTGGTGCCCGCCCTGCAAAGAGGAAATGCCGCACCTGCAAACCGAGGTCTGGGAAAAATTCGGTGCTGAGGGTTTGGTGATGATTTCGGTCGCCCGCGAGGAAGCCGCCGATGTTGTGGCGCCCTTCATCAAGAAGTACAAGGTCACCTGGCCATTCGGCCTCGACCCCGAGCGCACCGCCTATGCCAAATACGCCGAGGCTTACATCCCGCGCAATACGGTCGTGGGGCCGGACGGCTCCATCATCTTCCAGTCCAACGGATTCGAGAAGGTGGACTTTGAGGCGATGATCGTGGCGATTGGGGAGGCGTTGTCGGCGCAGAAGTAGTTAGCTGTGTAGACTTGACCGCCCCGCTGAAAAACGGCACATTTGCCCAACAACTTCTCTACCTGAAAGGCCCTCGTTGAAGACCTACCTGCGCATGCTCCGCATGATCAAGCCCTACACCACCCAGCTCGTGCTCGCGGTGGTGTTCATGCTCGTGTTTTCGTTCATGAGTATTTTCAGCATTGGCATGATCTCGCCGTTTCTGAAGGCCCTGTTCAACAAGACCGACAGCGGGATGGTGCTCGAGTTGCCCGGTGACGAATTTGCCACGCCTGCCACCCAGGGCAGCTACGACGAAGCGGGCATCAGTCACGAGGGTGACCACCAGCGCAGTGCCGACCTGGCCGAACAGGTTGCCCAAACTGCAGCAACTCCCGAAGATGAAGACGCCGCCCGCCGCGAACGCTACGAAAAGCTGCAGTCCCAGTTCACGGGCATCTCGTCGCTGAAATTGAAATTCTCCGAGTGGGTCACTGGCACCATGCTCAAGGGCACCAAGCAGGAGGCCCTGCTGCGCATCTGCCTCATGTTCTTTGCCGCAGCGCTGATCAAGAACATCGCCTGCTATTTGCAGGAAGTTCTGATGGTGTACGTGGGCCAGGCCGTGATTCGCGATCTCAGGAACCAGCTCTATCTGAAACTGACC
>DAOVTU010000368.1 GCA_030632925.1 Candidatus Krumholzibacteriia bacterium
CTCAAACACCCACCCGAATTTGGGGTCTTGGCGAGGCTGAATTGAGGAGGCGAATATGATCCTGGATTGTCCGGAAAAATGGGTGGATATCTTGCCCGGTTTCTTTGTAAAAGCGGACCCTATTTGTCGACAATTTGTGCCCGCGGGCTTTGTAGCGGCCCTGCTGGCTGAAATGGGAGAGAGCGGACTTTTGCAAGGGGAGGCCAGCCTGGCTGATGAGGCTCCCGATTTGAGCTTTTGGCAGGATTTGTTCCTGTTGGTCGACAGTCCACGCTCCCAATATGATGCCCTGCGCCAGGCCACTTCGCTGCTGGGCGCGCCCCCGGGCAACCTGGCCTGCGTAGCGCTGAACGGAAAAAATTTTCACGGCCAGCACGACCGCCACTGGGCGGTGGCGGAGGGCAACCTGCATTTGAGTGTGGTTCTGCCCTGCGAGCTGCCGGTTGACGAGTTCGCCGCGGTCATGCCCGCCTTGCCCGCCGTGGCGGTAGTCGAGGCGGTGTCGAAATTGGGCGCCGGCCGGTTGCGACCGGGAATCAAGTGGGTCAATGATGTGCTGCTGGCGGGACAAAAGGTGGCGGGCGTCCTGACTTCCCTGCGCACCCACCGCGGCCGAATCACCGAGGTGTTTTTGGGGGTGGGGCTGAACGTGGAAGTGGCCCCGGATTTGGTGGGTGACCATCTGGCGTTGGATGCCACTTCGCTGCGCGACCAATTGCCCGCTGGGTCGCCGTCCCTGGAGTTGGTGTTGCGGACGATGCTCTCCAGCCTGGCCATCCGTTTTGCGGCCCTGCAACAAGACGGCCCGGCGGATCTGTTGGCCAGCTATCGGGAACATTCCCTGGTGGTCGGCCGCACGGTGGAGATCTGGCCGGAAGGTGAGCCGGCCAGTGGACCTCAATATAATGGGCCTCAATACAGAGGCGAGGTCCTGGCCATCGAACCGGACTTGAACTTGCGCCTGGCCGGCGTGCCCGATCCGATCAATACGGGGCGGCTGAAATTTGCACCACCGGGAACCTGAGTCGGAGATCATGGTAGGATGGTGCCATGCGTGACCGTCGTGAACCCTGGAAGTGGCCCCTCTGTATCGGGGTGGCCTTAAGCCTGATGTTGGTGGCGGCCTTTGGGCTGCCTCGCAGTTGGCTGGAGTTTCTCTTGGCTGGCGGTGAACACACCGCCCTCAACCAGGATCCCGCCCGCGAGCAATGGTTGGTCCTGCTGCCCCCTCTGGAATTTGAAGTTTTTGAGCCCCAGCTTGAGCCGCCGCCGGATAAGCAGGATGTTCCCGTGCCGAAGCTGCATCAGGATCCCCGCTGGTGGACCGAGCGCTGGACGGTGGCCGCCGATCGCGACGCGGCCCTGTTTGCCCCGACGAGTCCTGCGGCCGATGATACAGTGCGCCTGTTGCTGGCCGAACTCGGCCTCGGGGTCGATTTCATGACCAGGGCCAAACCCGACAGTGTGCTGGCCGCCCGCCTTTTCCTGCTTCAGCTGGAAGAAAGCTTCCGCTACGACGAACTCAAGCCCTACCTCAACCAGTTGGCGCGATCCAAGACCTACGCCGACATCCTCTCCAAGGCCGCCGATATGTACGACGAGCATCTGGCCCAGACGATTCAGGTGCCGGATTGATCCTGACATTGCTCGGGGTGGGTTGCGCTCAGGCCTGAGATCGTCTAGTCTCTCAATACTTAACTTAATTGTTCAAGATTGGTGTTTGTCCAAAATTGATGGCTGTACAAGTTTGATGGATTGCTTGTCACCCCCCCAAGCGGGTTGTACGATACTGGAGTTGGTGGATGTTTCGCGTTACCCGAGCCGAAGAACAGGCCGTCCGCCTGATCATGCGCATGGCCCTCGATGGCCGGCAAACGACTCTGGCCGAATTGGCCGAGAGCGAAGACCTGCCGGAACCGACGGTGGCCAAACTGCTGGGCATGTTGCGTCGCAACGGCGTGGTCGAGGCCATGCGTGGGCGCAATGGGGGCTATCTCTTGGCCGGTCGGCCGAGTGAAATCTCGGCGGCACAGGTGATCGGGGCGGTCAGCAATGACCCGGCATTTGGTTACCCCTGCCGGGACAAAGGCACCCCGCCGGATTGTCCGCGGACCGAAAATTGCGGCCTGCGCCCGGTGTGGCGTCACCTCGAAAGCCGGGTGACCGAAGTCTTGCGTGAAACAAGCATCGAGGATCTTTTGAAACGTGAGGTTGCGGCCCGGCGTGACCTGAATGAGTTGTGGCCCCTGAATCAGGATCAAGATCAGGCGGCTGGCGACCGATAAGAAAATATGACTGCGCCAAAGATTGTCCGAGGATTGTAAAGTGTTCGACATCAGAGCCGACGAAAACGGATCCATCCTGCTGGAGGGGCGTCTTGACGCCGCCAGTGTCTCGTTGGCCCGCGACTACCTGACCGAAGTCGAAACCTCGGCCCGCCTGGATTTTTCCCGTCTCGATTATATCGCCAGCGTTGGCTTGGGCGTGCTGGTGGCCGTCCAACGGCGGTTGATGGAAAAGGGCGAAGGATTGCTGCTGGCCGGATTGAGTCCCCACTTGCGCGAAGTGCTGTCCCTGGCCGGTTTCGAGGGCATCTTTGCATTTGAATGATTTGATCCCCTCGTGGCTGCTGGCCCCCGGTGGCCATCTGGCCTTGCGGTTGACCCTGGCCCTGCTGCCGGTGTTGGCCTTCCTGGCTGCCCTGGTCTGGTTGGATTCCTTCCGTCTGGTTCGCAAAAGCCGTGTCTTGTTGGCCCTGTTTGCCGGAGCGGTGGGGGCCCTGCTCAGCTATGTCGTCAACTCGGTGGTCCTTGAATTTACGGGCTTGTCGACCGTGACATTTGCCATCCTGGTAGCGCCCCTGGTGGAAGAGACTTTCAAGGGCTTGTGGGTGGCCTGGCAGATTCGGCAACGTCAGGTGGGCTTTCTGGTCGACGCGGCTATTCTGGGATTTGCCACCGGGGCGGGCTTCGCCATCGTCGAGAATATTTACTATCTAAAAAATCTGGGCGAAGTGCCATTGCTGGTGTGGGCCATTCGTGGCCTGGGCACGGCCCTGATGCATGGCGGCACGACGGCAATTCTGGCGGTCTACCTGCGCGGACGGGCCGACCGCAGCCAGGCTGGGGCGCCCTGGGCCGCCGCCGTGTTTTTGGCAGCCTTGTTGCATGCATCGTTCAACCGCTTCATGACCGAACCGCTGTTGGCCACCCTGGCCATGCTGGTGATCCTGCCCATCATCATGGTGCTGGTCTACCGGCAAGGCGAACAACGCATGCGCGCCTGGCTGGGGCGGGGTTTTGACCGGGACCGCGAGTTGCTGTCGCTGATCAGCGAGGGGCAGGTGCACACCACGCCGTTGGGCAAATACCTGATCTCGCTGCGGGAACACTTTCGGGCCGATACAGTGGCCGACATGCTGTGCATGTTGCGCCTGCAGGCCGAACTCTCCATCCGGGCCAAAGGCGTATTGATGCTGCGCGAACAGGGATTGGAAACTGCGTCCGATCCCCAATTTTCTGGCAAGCTTGACGAGTTGCGCTGGCTGGAAGCCAGCATTGGCCCCACCGGGAAGTTGGCCATGCGACCGATCTGCCATTGGCGCGGGGCCGACCGCTGGCAGCAGCACCTGCTAGAGGAATCGGACTAGTCCACCCAACCGCTGA
This sequence comes from Candidatus Krumholzibacteriia bacterium, assembly GCA_030632925.1. GTDB lineage: Bacteria > Krumholzibacteriota > Krumholzibacteriia > LZORAL124-64-63 > LZORAL124-64-63 > JAGRNP01. The sequence goes on from DAOVTU010000368.1 coordinate 3,666, forward strand.
TCCATCCGGAAACCATGTTTTTCATAGAATCGCCGCAGGAAGTAATGGGTCTTGATGGTCTTGTAGTTGCGCGAGGCCATGCGCGTGCAGAAGTCGGCCAGGATGGCTGCCGCGATGCCGCGTTCGCTGACCACCGGCCGCACCACGATGCCGTCCAGGAAAACCGAATCGTCGTCCTGTTTGCGGTAGACCAATCCCCCGATAATTTGCTCAGCCTCGTCGATGGCCACGAAGTAGCGGTCGGCCTTGCTGAGGGTCTTGGGGAAACCGGCCTGGAGAAACAGGCGGTACAGCAGGCCCACTTCGGCGGGTCCGGCCGGTTCGCAGACCGTGTACGGGCCACCGTGTTTGTCGGCAATTGTCGAACGCACGATGACCTGTTTGCGCTCGGAGTGGCCGATGGCCTGCACTTCCATTTGTTCGTGGCGTTGGCGGTGGGGGAAGACCAACCGGTTGAAGGCGGCGCGGTCGTCGTCATCGGCCATCAGGGCCTGCAAATCCGACAGTTCCACCATCTGGGTCGAACGCCGTTTGGGGTGGGCGAACATGCGCGCCAGCAGGCGGTCAAAGACATCCTGCAACTGGACATCGGTGTCGTCGGCTGCGAAATAGGTGTTCCGGAACAGAGTGAAACGCGCGATTTCCGGCAGCCGATCCAGCTTATA
>DAOVTU010000571.1 GCA_030632925.1 Candidatus Krumholzibacteriia bacterium
CACCACCATGCCCACATCTTCGTGGACCAGGGCCGGTGCGGTCATCTCGCGACTGCCGGTGCTGATCTTGTTCAGCAGGCCGCTCAGATAGTCGACATCCTGCTTGAGGGCGTCTTCGCTCTGGGCAATGGCCGCGGTGCGGATGATGAAGGCGCCTTCCTCGGGGCGGTGCTTCGTCAGGACCTGCTTCAGGCGGGTGCGTTCGCGGCGATCGTCGATCTTGCGCGAAACGCCGATATGACGGCCCTTGGGCATCATCACCAGATAACGTCCAGGCAGGCTGATGTCGGCCGTCAGGCGCGGGCCCTTGCTGCTGATGGGCTCCTTGGTCACCTGAACGTTGATCGAATCGCCGACCTTCAGCACCGTGCTGATTTCCGGCACATGGCGGTGACGGCGGCGTCCGCCACGATCACCGGAGCTTTCTTCCTCGCCGCTGTCGTCGTGATCGAGATCCGAGGCGTGCAGGAACCCCGCGCGCTCCAGGCCGATTTCCACGAAAGCCGCCTGCAGCCCAGGTTTGACCGAGCTGACTTTTCCTTTGTAGACATTGCCGACAATGCGCTTGGCGTCGGCGCCCTCCACGAGCAGTTCCACCAGTTCGCCGTCTTCAAGCATGGCGATGCGGATCTCGTGGGGAGACGAGTTGATGACTATTTCTTTTTTCATAAAAGATCCAACCCCGGCTGCGGTCAGGCAGACACATCTGTCAAGCAGACATATGTCGACCCATCCAATACCGGTGGCTGGATTCACCTACTTCCTCGATGGGCGACAACCAGCGACCATCGATGTGACGACCGTAATATCCCGTGCGGGCGGCGGCGCAATAACCTGGTTCAGGCAGAGCGTCCCCCAACAGGGCGGTCAGAAAATCGTGTACAGACAGGGTGGCCCCCGTTTTGCTGCGCGTCAGGGAGAAGCGCAGCCGGGTGGCGTATCCATCTGTGGGTTCGTTTTCGAGCCCGATACCACCGGCAGTCACCAGTGAGCGGGCATCAATTTCTATATCCCCTTTGGGACGCTTCTTGATAATGGGCCAGGTCTCGCTGGCCATAAAAGCGTCCAGAGCAGCGGCGACTTCAGCGGTCGCCGGGCCCCCATCGTCAGAACCGGGTATGTCCACCCGGTAGTCGAAGCGCGTAACGGCGTGATCGATGGACTGGGGAGTCTGTCCGCCGACCACTACGCTTCTCAAAATTTTGAGTCCCGCCGGCAAAGTGCGGTTGATCTCATCGATCCAACCGGGCACCTGATGCTCCATGGCGATGTCGAGGCATTCGCGCATACCGACAACGCCCACCGGCAGCGGGGGGCCGAATTTCAGGAGCGGATGTGGATGATAGCCCTTGCTGTACGCCGCAGGCAAGCCCGAACGTCGCAGGGCCAAATGCAATTGGCGCTGAAAATCGAGGTGCCCCAGAAAAACCATGTCGCCGGTTTTTTCGAATTCGATCCGGTACCAGCACTTCGAGGCGGCCTGATTGCGCCAAATCTGCCATTTGCGAGCTTCTTTACCCGGATTAGCAGCATCAACGTTGCGCAGGTCAAACTCCGGCGCCGTCGAAACCACCTCTGGAGCCCGCAGGGGCGTTTCCGGTCGCGGGTCGTCTTTCAGGGCTGTTTCGCCCCGGCCGTGGCTGGGTATGGCCGGTCCCGTGCGGGCCGGAACATCACCCAGGGCCTCCAGCTTGGCAAACACATGCAGCAGATCACCCGAGCAGGAAGTGCAATCGTAACACGCACTTTCCAGCCGGCAGTCCGGCAGGATCTTGGCCTTCACGGCCCGGCGCCAGTCGCGCTTCAGAAAATCGATATCCACCCCGGCGTCGACCGTGGCCCAGGGCAAGGGCACTTCGGGATCGCGTTCGGACAGATAAGTCTCGGACGACAAGCCCTCCATCTCCATGGCCTGCTCCCAGGTCGCGAAGTTGAAGTGCTCGGTCCAGCCGTCAAAGCGAGCGCCCAAACGCCACGCCGTAGCCACGACTCGGCTCAGTTCGCTGTCCCCCAGGCCCAACATGCCTTCGAGGTGCGAGGTCTCCGGCTCGCGCAGGCCCACCTTCACTTTCATGCGGCGCAGGTGGTGGCCCAGATAACTGTTGCGGCGGTTGATCTCTTCGCGGCTGATCTGCCCGGCCCACTGGAACGGCGTGTGGGCCTTGGGCGAAAACGGCGAGATCGAAACGTTGATCTGGGAACCGCCCTTGGGCGCCATGCCCACGACTTTGCCAACCAGGGCAATCAACTCGTCGATGTCCTCTTTTTCTTCAGTGGGCAAACCGATCATGAAGTACAGCTTCACGCTCTTGACGCCCGACTGCAAAGCCTGTCGCGCAGTCGTCACGATGTCCTCTTCGGTGATGTTCTTGTTGATCACATCACGCAGACGCTGGCTGCCCGCTTCCGGTGCAAACGTAAAATTGGACGGCCGTTCACGGCTGATCGCTTCGTACAATCCTTCGTCCACCGAGTCCACCCGCAGGCTGGGCAGCGCCACGTTGGTGCGCTTGCCCTCCATCTTGCCCTGGATGCCGACCACGGTTTCGCCCAGGCCGGTAAAATCACCGGTCGAAAGACTGAGCAGACTCACTTCATCGTAGCCGGCGTCGGCAATGCCTTCGGCGGCGGCCTGGATCAGGGCGCCAGCATCACGTTCGCGCACCGGGCGAGTGATCATGCCCGCCTGGCAGAAACGGCACCCACGCACACAGCCCCGCATGACTTCCAGTGACAACCGATCATGCACCGGTTCCATCACCGGTACGATTTGATTCGGCGGCGGGAATGTATTCAGGTCTTTCAAGACCCGCGCCCGCACAGATTCGGTCACTTCCGGATGCCAGGCACCTTCAACTTGTTTGATTTCGGCCAGGATCTCGGCCCGGGTTGCCCCCTCTTTCTTTCGCCGCACGATCAGGTCCGCAATATCCAACACGGTTTCTTCGCCATCACCCAGCAGCACCACATCCAGGAACGGGCTGACCACGGTGGGGTTCAGGGCGC
>DAOVTU010000635.1 GCA_030632925.1 Candidatus Krumholzibacteriia bacterium
ACGCGCCCGCCTCTTCATGCGGCGACAGATCACCCGCAGCAAACACCGTATCATGGGCATTCTGCGAACCACCGAGCACCGATTTACAGGCACTAAATCTTACTGGACCAAAAAGCATCGTATCTGGTTGGCGCAACTTCGCAGAGAGATCACCGGACCGCTGGAGATCGTGCTCAGTAGCGAGATGCAAATGCTTGAGTATTTGGAGGCAAGCCAGGGCGCTTTGGACACCAAGATCTCCGAAGTTGCTCAGCAATCACCATGGCGGGAACCGGTCGAAGCCCTTTGCTGCTTCCGCGGCATCAAGACACTCACGGCAATGACTATCGTCAGCGAAATCGGTGATATCAAACGCTTCCGTTCACCACGACAACTGATGGGGTACACGGGTCTCGTGCCAAGTGAACGAAGCAGTGGTGAGAGGCAACGCCGAGGGCCAATCACTCGTGCAGGCAACCGCTACCTCAGGCGTGTGCTGATCGAGAGCGCCTGGCATTACAGCAAAAAGGGGTGTTCGTCGCTGATACTACAGCGACGTCGCATGGGACAAGATCCAGGCGTTGTTGGGATAGCTGTCAAAGCACAGCACCGATTGCAACGCCGGTACCAACATCTGGCTCGGACAAAACACACGAACAAAGCAGTGACTTCCATTGCCCGTGAACTGAGTGGTTTTGTGTGGGCCATGTTGTGGGAAGTTGAGGGCCGCTAGCGGCCCAACAGAGTGTGAGGGAAGAGGCCGGCCAGGGGAATCCTCGTCTCAAATATGCGACGAGCGAGAGCTCGACTCGCGATCCTAGAGGGAGTAAGCCCCGTACGGACAGAATCATGTGCGCTTCGAATGCGCGGATATCAGTCTGATCGACCGTCGACCAATGCCTCTTCCCTCCGATCAAAAAAGAGGAGCCCCGACCGTCCGGTCGGGGCTGAAGGAAAGGTCTGTTCTTACTTGACTAGCCGTTCCATATCATTTGATCAACGCCATTTTGTTGATCTGCACTTCAGCCCCCATGCGCGCCTCGTAGAAGTAGACCCCACTGGCCACCTGGGCTCCGCCCTCATCGGTGCCATCCCACATCACATGTCCGCCAACTTCCACCTGGCCATCAATCAACGTGCGCACCAGCTCACCGCGCAAGTTGTAGATCTTCAGGCCCAGATGCCCCGGACCGCTGACCGAATATTCGATCCGCGTGCTGGGGTTGAAGGGGTTGGGATAAGATGAGACCGAGAATGCCGGCACCTCCGGCACCGGGCCAACCGGTCCAAAGCCGAAGAACCACAGGATCTCATCCAACACATGATTATCGGCCGTAAACGGCGCCGGCGTGCCACTGGGATTCAGCACACTGACATCGGCGATGTCGTGGGGCAACGATACAATCCGGTTGCCGGCTCCCTGGGCGTTCAAGGTCGCCGCCGAGTAGTTGTAGACACCCATATTGCCGTTGGGATCGGTGAACTCTGCCAGCCGCGAAGCGCTTGGCCGGATCAGGTGGCCATCAAAATCCCGGAGTTTCGGACAACCGCCGGTGACGTACCACTCATACGAATAGAAAACGGGGTTGCCCGGCACGGACTTGACCAACGGACTGGCTTGGTTGTTGATGAACGCCCGGATACTGGACATCGCCACATCAATGCCCATCACGTTGTTTGCAAAGAGCAAGCCGTTCAACCCATTGTTGTCCACCAGATCCGAGGCGTAACTGTCGCCCGACAGGGCCAGATTTTTGTCGCCCGCCGCCAGCCAGGTCTCGATGGCACCGATGTCGTTGCCCGCACCGACGGACAAATCGCCCGACGAAAGGGTGTGCAGAGTCTGATCACCCGCGCGGTAGATCAGGTCCGAATATCCGCTCAGGGAAGACCCGCTCGTGCGCCCTCCGATGCCATTGCCAAGGCCCTGGTCCGCCGCAACGGTGTAGTAGAAATCGAAGGTCCTCGGTTTGCCCAATACGGTTTTGTCGTTGCGAAGGCCAAACAGGACCAACGCACGGTACAGATCCGCCGCCATTTCCGGGTCCCCACTGTCATCCCAAACCAGGATGCTGGGCGTATCGTATCCGCCCGTTCCATCAATCGAGATGTTCGGCAAGGCATTGACCGTGAACTGCGGATCATAGATATCCGCCGTGCCGAAAACACCGTAACCAGTCAAATCAGCCGGCAACGTGGCCTGTTTCAAGTCGCCACCGACCGCATCCCAGGCGTTGAAATAGTAGTGCAGCACATCGCCGGGAAACAGGGTGCCGGTGTCGGGCAAATCAAACGCCCATTGATCCTGCAGCGGCGCCCCGCCAACCAATACCGGCACACCTGATACGCCGCCGGAGATGGGCGTGGTGCGGAAGGCATCAAAAATCGGATTGGCATCGATGGTGTAAACCATCACCGGCACGCCCACCAGCGTTCCACCGGCCCGCACGGACTCCACCTGCACGACCAGCGAGTCACCGGGCTGGACGTTCGGCGAACCGGCCGCCGCCACATTGACCGCCGCATCGAAACGCACATGCATTGAGCCCGGATCGCTGCCATCGAGCACATCGATCTCCGGGAAATTGTCTTGGGCCAGGTTTTCGGCCTTGACCGTCATCGTCGGTCCATCGACCGGAAAAACCTTCGCCGAAACGTTGTCAAAATAGGGTGCTGGGTAGCCATCATCGCC
>DAOVTU010000323.1 GCA_030632925.1 Candidatus Krumholzibacteriia bacterium
GGAGAGCACAACTTATCCCGGCACGACCGAAGAGGTCATCATGCCCCTGCTGGGAGAAAAAGGTTTCAAGGTGGGCGAAGATTTCTTCCTGGCCTTTTCACCCGAGCGGGTGGACCCCGGCAACCCGACTTACAATACCATCAACATTCCCAAGGTTGTCGGTGGTGTGACGAGCAATTGTACCGAGGTGGCGCGCAATCTCTATGGCCAGGTCATGGAGACGGTGGTGCCGGTCTCTTCGGTGCGTGTGGCCGAGACGGTCAAGCTGCTGGAAAATACTTTCCGCAGTGTGAACATCGGGCTGGTCAATGAAATCGCCCTGATGTGCAGCGCCATGGACATCGATGTCTGGGAAGTGATCGAAGGAGCGGCCACCAAGCCCTTCGGCTTCATGCCGTTCTATCCTGGTCCGGGACTGGGTGGGCACTGTATTCCCATCGACCCATTCTATCTGAGCTGGAAGGCCAAGCAGGCCGGCAGCGAAGCACGTTTTATCGAATTGGCCGGCCAGGTGAATGGGGCCATGCCCAAGCATGTGATCAAGCTGGTGACCCGTGGGTTGAACGATCACCGCAAGGCTGTCAACGGCAGCAAGGTTCTGGTCGTTGGCGTGGCCTACAAAGCGGGCATCGACGACATGCGCGAATCCCCGGCCCTGGATGTGTTGGAAATGCTGGCTGAGCGCGGTGCCGAAACCTCTTGGCATGATCCCCACGTGCCATCATTGCCGGGTGCCATAAAGGGCGTACGCGTGCCCGAGTTGACTGATGAAGTGGTGGCCGGATTTGACGCTGTGGTTATAGTAACGACCCACGCGGAAGTGGATCATGCGATGTTGCTGGACAAGGGCCCCATCGTTATCGACACCCGCAACGCCCTGAAGGGCCACACGTCCAAGAACCTGATCAAGCTGTAAACCTCGCGCGGTTTAGCCGCCGATAAAGGAACAGATCCAAATGAGCAAATATCTCGTAACCGGTGGGGCCGGCTTCATCGGCTCCCATCTGGCGCGACATCTGGTGGCTGAGGGGCATGATGTTGTCGTGTTGGACAACCTGTCGACCGGTCGCAAAGAGAATATCGCGGACTACATCGACAAGATCCGTTTCGTTGAAGGCAGCATCACCGATATCGAGACGGTGCGGGATTGTTGCCAGGGAGTCGATTGCGTTTTCCACCAGGCCGCCTTGCCGAGTGTGCCGCGCAGTGTGGCTGACCCTTTGATGAGTGATGAGCACAACATCGGCGGTACACTGCGGGTGTTCTGGGGGGCGCACCTCGAAGGTGTGCGGCGGGTGGTTTATGCCGCCAGCAGTTCCATCTATGGTGACACCGAAGAATTGCCCAAGCACGAAGGCATGCAGCCCAAGCCCATGTCGCCCTATGCGGTGAACAAGCGGGTCAGCGAGTTGTACGGCTCTGTGTTCAACAATCTGTACGGGCTGAGCACGGTGGGCTTGCGCTACTTCAATGTTTTTGGTCCGCGGCAGGACCCCAACAGCCAGTACGCCGCAGTGGTGCCCAAGTTCATCACGGCTTTTCTGCAGGGCGAAGCGCCGATCATCCATGGCGACGGCGGCCAGTCCCGCGACTTCACCTACATCCAGAATGTGGTGGAGGCCAATGTGGCGGCCTGCAATGCCGACAACGATGCCGGCGGCCGCTCTTACAATGTGGCCCTCGGTGGGCGAATCTCGGTCAAGGAACTCTGCCTGCAGATACGCCAGTTGCTGGGCACGGAGATCGATCCGGTTTACGAAGAGACCCGGGCCGGTGATGTGCGCCATTCCCAGGCTTCGGTGGATCTGGCGAAAAAATATCTGGGATTTGAATGCTCGGTGAGCCTGGATGAAGGCCTGCGCCGCACAGTCGACTGGTATCGGGACAATACGTGATCACGGAGGAAACCATGCGCGCTCATACAGGAACTCAATCTCTGCAGAATCGTTGGCGGCCCGTGGCCTGGATGGCGCTGGTGGCGTTCATGCTCAATCCGCTGCTGGTTGTGGCCCAGACGGCCGGCGCAGGTTCGGAAATGCTCGAATCGGGCGACCGCCTGAAGCTGACCGTGCCCGGGCGGCCGGAACTGGATCAGGATCTGGTGCTGGATAGCTCCGGTCAGGTGATTATCGAACCGGTGGGGGCTGTGCAGTTGGGCGGCATCACCACCGACGAGGCCTCGTTGTTATTGAAACAGAAATTGCGGCTGTTTTATCCGACACTGGATGCGTTGGAGCTGGAAGTGATCCGCTCGGGGGCAGTGCGGATCTATGTCATTGGGAGCGTCAGCCAGAAGGGCGTGCTGAACTACGAGTCACCGCCGACGCTGTGGGATGTCGTGCGTTCCTTTGGTGGTCCTCAGGACGGCGCCAATCTGCGTGAGGCCCGCATTATCCGTGAGGTCGATGGTCAGCCACAGGTGCATCCGGTGGATCTGTCCGGCATGATGGAAGGTAAAGGCGTGCCCACTTTCCTGATGGAAGACGGCGATACGCTGATCATTCCAGCCCTGCAAGAGGGGATTCCCGGCGTGAAGTCCCACGATGGCGTGAAGGTCTTTGGCAGCGTGGGAGTGCCGACAATCGTGCCGATAGAAGAAGGCACACCCATGATGGATGTCCTGATGCTGGCCGGGGCGCCAACGGTGGATGCCGAGAAGACAAAGATCTACTGGGTTCACAATGATGGCGTGACCAACAAGGCTGAAATCGTAAACCTGGAGTTGTTCCTGTTGGAAGGGGATGACCTGGGGAACCCCCTGGTATATCCGGGCGATACGATCAGTGTGGAATATGCGCGACCGAGTTGGGTGCGGGCCAATGTGCCATTTATCCTCGGGTCACTGGCCGCTGTGGCGACGATACTTCTGGCCTACGACAGGCTGTACAACGAGTAGACGAAATCCGGGGACTGTTGATTGCGGGACCTGCCTCAACCGGGGCGGGTCTCGTCTTTTTTACTCTTCTTTTTTATTCGTGGAAAATATGTGACGGAAAGCGGCGAAGAATCCCAGACCCACCACGACAGCGAGCCAAAGCGTGAACAGTCGCACCAACAAGGCAGTGGTTGCAGCCGAGGCGCGAGCCATGTTCAGGGACTCCAGCAACCAGATGATCGTGGCTTCGGTACCGCCAAGACCACCTGGCAGGAACGACAGCGAACCGACAATGGTGCCGGCAGCATAGACAAAGACTGCCTGGCCCAGGGGCACCGGAAAATTGAGGCCGCTGCAGACGAGCCACAGCCCCGTGCATTCGGCCAGCCAGGCAACTGTGGATATGACAAGCGAGATACTTCCTAGCCTGAATCCCATGAGCAAGCTGAGAGTATCGGCTGCCTCATCAATGCCAATGCTGTGTTTGGCCAGCAACGGTGAACGGGCGACTTTGCGCATCAGGAACATGCGCACCGGCCGAGCCTGAAAAAGAATCAGGACGACTGGAATACCGGCGGCTGTCACCAGTCCGGTGGTCAGGCCGGTGAAGGATCCCGGCCAGAAAAAGACGCCGGCCACGGCCAGGGCCAACACCGCCAGAAAATCATAGATGCGTTCGGCCAGCACGACGGGCAGACCGAGGCTGAGATTCACACCGTGGCGTTCACGCAAGATGCTGGCCTTGAAAACTTCGCCGACCTTGCCCGGGGTGATGACCATCACGTAGGTGGCGAAATACAGCCCTACGCTCTCGCGGAGCGGCAATTTGACATTCAGGGAGCGCAGAAAAATTTCCCAGCGCCAAAACCTGAGGACATAATTGAAGAGAGAGAGCAGGGCCAGAGGGAGCAGCAGTTGCACCGGGAATTGGGCGAATTCGCGCCGCAAACCATCCCATCCGACAAAAAGGGCGACGCTTGCGTAGATGATAACCGAAACTGCAATTACAGCGAAGGTCCGAAAAGTTAAAGACTTCGGGAATTGCATGAAATCGCTTTCCGGTCCTAAAAATCAAAAACGGCTTATTGACCAATTGTTTGTTCGGCTTGGCTAGAATGCCTTGTATGCAACAGATTAGCAATAAAGATTTTCTGCAATCATAATTCTGAGGTCGTTAAATAGGTATCAAATATGCTCAAACCAAAAAAATAGTGTTGCATTTACCGGCGCTTTCGGATAAACTATGTATTCAATTCAGATCGTAGCTTTGAGTCGGGGGACCGGGCGAACGATTCAGCTTCTTAATTTTGCGAATGGCAATCAGGGGATTCCAAAGTTTCAACTTTGGGAGAGGGAGCGGCTTCGTAGAAGTCTCTTTGGTGAACAAAATGAACAGGAAAACCATTACCAAAAATCGGCGGAAGCGGGCCGAAGCTCCGGGCATCAAAGCCGGCAGTGGACCCCTTATGTCCGGAATGTCCGGAATGTCCGGAATGTCCGGAATGTCCGGAATGCCCGGAATGCCCGGATTGTCCGAAATGTCCGGAATTTCCGGAAGTGACGCAGGGGCATTGCGCGCACCGATGGGGACACAGACTGAGGCCTCTGGTGCCACCGGTACTTTGGAAAGCATCAGTGATCAGGAGCGTACGTTCGCTTTGCCGAGTCATTTGTACCTCAGTCTCAAGCGTATTTTTGATGTTGCTGTTTCAGTAGTTGCGCTGGGTGTTTTTGGCCTGATACTGCCGCTGTTGTCGCTGATTATTAAACTCGATTCTCCGGGCTCGGTATTTTTTAGCC
>DAOVTU010000667.1 GCA_030632925.1 Candidatus Krumholzibacteriia bacterium
ACCCTGATCCAGGGGGCGGAGCAGGGGCACATTCTGGCGGCGGACGGAGGCCTGAGTGGCGAACAACCGGCGGTGCGGGTGACTGGACCGGTGGCCTTTAGCGCACGTATTGTCGACGGATCTGACATCCGGGGCCATCGGTTGGAGCCGAGCCTGATCGAGGTGCACCTGGATGGAGAACTGGTTTACAGCTGCCGCAACGAGAGCTACGACTTTGCCGAAAATGCGCTGCAGCGGCTGGAGTGGGTGGTCATGCCCGGGGTGCGGGAGCATTGGCTGCACCGGCATCCGGCCAATTCGCTGACGGGGCGCGAGGGTGAACTGTGGTATTTGGGAGACGAAGGGCGGGGGCTGGCGCCGGGACGCCATAAGCTGAAGATCACGGCGGCGGATCGCGCCGGCAATACGACAGTGGCGAACCTGGATTTGGTGGTCGATGGTGGACCCCACGGGCCGCGCTCCCTGGAGAACCACGCTTGGCAGCCGGAGGTCATTCATCCGCGGATTTCCACGGCAGACTCCATGTCCCACATAGACATCACGCCGTTCTTTGATGTGGATTCTGAAGCTGTGAGGGCTGAGGTGGGCGGCATCAGACGCCGAGAATATCGGCCTGAAGCGGGCGATCCGGTGCAGGCGGCCATGGTGATGTACAGCCGTCCGGTGGTGCTGGACGAAGCGCAACGCAAGGCTGCCGCCAACCAGGGCCTGCGGTCTTTGGGTGTGGCGCGCGAATTCCTGGCCGCCGATTGGCCCATCGAGGCCTCGGTGCCCGTCGAAATGGACGAACCCAATCCGGCCAAGGGGTTGGACCGCAAGCTGTGGGGTCTGTACCGCTGGGATGGTCAAGAGTGGGACCGCACTGGCCCCTGGCGCAATACGGCCAAAGGTCCGGTGAAATTGGGCCGTCCGGGCCTGCATGCGGTGCTGGCTGATATGAGTGGGCCCATCCTGGACAACCCGGATCAGCCCGTGGTCGTAGGGCGCGGCCCTGAGAGCGAAATCGCCGGCGTGACCCTGCCGTACTGGGAGGTGCTGCCAGTGGCGTTGTGGGATCTGGGCTCGGGCCTGGCCGCCGAGACGATCAAAGTGCTGCTGGACGGCGAGCCGCTGATCGTGGAGCCGGATATGCCCCGGGACCGCATCCTGATCGAACTGCCGGACGGGATGGCCACAGGCCTGCACAGGCTGACCATTGAGGCCGCCGACCGGGTGGGCCATACGGTCGTGCGGGAGCTGGAAATCCGGGCCGAGTAGTGAGAGTGCATTTTCGCTGAGATTTCAGCGCCGGTGCTGTTGAGGGTTGGGCAGGAAGCTGTTATTGTAGGGCCTCATCGACAACCCATTTCCACCAGCAGGAACGTGACCAACACCCATGGCGTCAGTGGCCCCCACAAACTTCGTCCATCTGCACAATCATTCCGACTATTCGTTGTTGGATGGCGCCATGAAGACCAAGGTCATGGCCAAGCGTGCCGCCGAGCTGGGGCAGCCGGCCTTGGCGCTGACCGACCACGGCAACATGTTCGGCGCGGTCGAGTTTTATCTGGCCTGCAAAAAAGAGGGCATCAAGCCCATCATCGGCACCGAGGCCTACATCACCGCCGACCGCCACAACCGCACCAGCGACAAGGCCAACAAGAGCTACCACATGGTGCTGCTGGCCAAGAATGAAGCGGGCTACCGCAACCTGGTGAAGCTCAGTTCCAAGGGCTACCTCGAAGGATTTTATTACCGCCCGCGCATCGACCGCGAGCTGTTGGCCGAGCACTCCGAGGGCATCATCGGGCTGACGGCCTGCATGAGCGGCGAGCCCAATTTCCACCTGCGCAGCGGCAACGTGAAGGCGGCCATCGAGGCGGCCAGCACCTATCGCGACATCCTGGGCAAGGACAACTATTTTCTCGAGATCCAGAACCACGGCATTGAAGAAGAAGCGCGCATCCGGCAACTCATGCCACAAGTCGCCGAGGCCACCGGTTGCGGCATCATCGCCACCAACGATTGCCACTTCCTGGACAAGTCGCACCACGAGGCCCACGACATCCTGATGGCCCTGCAAACGGGCAAGACGCTGAACGATCCCAACCGCTGGCGCAGCAATACGCCCGAGATCTACTTCAAGAGCACCGAAGAGATGCTCACGCTGTTCCAGGACTGGCCTGAAGCCTGCGAAAATACTCTGCGCGTAGCCGACATGGTGGATTTTGAGCTGGAGTTGGGCAAATTGTTGTTGCCCAAGTTCCCGCTGCCTGAGGGTTTCACGACGCCGGACGGGTACGTCGAGCATCTGGCCCGCGAAGGCATGAAGGTGCGCTACGGTGAAATCACCGAAGAGCTTGAAGAGCGCATGGCCTATGAGCTGGGCATCATCAAGCAGACTGGGTATGCGGGTTACTTCCTGATCGTGTGGGATTTCATCGACGCTTCGCGACGCATGGAAATCCCGGTGGGCCCCGGTCGCGGTTCGGCCGCAGGTTCGCTGGTCTGCTACTGCATGCGCATCACGGACATCGATCCCATCCGGCACAAGTTGCTGTTCGAGCGTTTTCTGAATCCCGAGCG
>DAOVTU010000549.1 GCA_030632925.1 Candidatus Krumholzibacteriia bacterium
GGACTGATTGCTGCCGGTATTGGAGGCCTCGATCAGGGCCAGATTGTCCGTCAGAATCAGGTCCGGTTCGCTGGCGCCGGTCACGCCATGAGTGCCGCCTTCATAGCGCACATCGAGGTAAAGCTGAGCCCGCGCCACATCCCCGCGGCGGTCCCACCAGGTTTCCCAGTAGGTCGTATCGGCCCAGTTTGACCAGCCGGGATAGGTGCCCACACCGCCGCCCACGCCATCGTTCACTTCGGTGACATACTCGGTCGTGCCGGTGCCGCCCACGGTGCCATAGGGTTTGTTGCCCCGGGACGAGTTGCGGCTGTCGTTGCACAAAAACAAGTGATGGCAATCGGTGTACGGATAGTTCGTGCTGCCATCGCTGGGAAAGCCATAGCTGCTGGGCCAGGTGTGTTCACGGTTGTAGTCCGTGTTGCCTTCGCCCCACTTCTGGTAGCTGGCGTTCATGTACAAATCGAGGATGCGCCCACTGTCGTTGGGATCCTGATCCGCCAACTCCAATACATTCCAGGTATCGGTCGCGGTCGAGGTGTAGGTAATCTTGGTGTGGTCATCGATCACCCCATGCAGGCTGGCGCGCATGGCCGCCGGCGTGCTCTCATCAACGGTGTCGTAATAACCAAGGGGAATCGATTTCAAATCAAGGCTGGATGAGGGCTTTTCAAGTTGAGCGAGTTGGGAATCGGGATTTTCAGAACAGCCGACCACGAGCATGGCGACGACCATCAGAATCCCCAGGAAGGACCTGCGGAATGACGAGACCATTGGCAACCTCCAATGTTGTACCGGGGTAACACTCCCTCCTATCGTCCGGATGGTTTCCTTCCCAGGCACTCCGAGCGCCGCGACGGAAAGGATCCGGACCATCAACACGGCCCCGGTGCGCCCGCCATATGAGCCAGATGACGAGCGCTTCGCATCTTACAGTTCATTCTTTATTCCGACTACCAAAAACACGGGCTGGTATTCGCGCAATACCGGACAAGATGGCGACACTTTAAAGTTGGCTCTAACTTTAAAGGCGATATGAAGTTCAATTCATGAAGAACCGGTCCCGACTTCAACCGGAGGCAATGGATATGATCGAACCGCTGGAAAATAAAGATCTGAACCTGACGACCTTTGTCTGCACAGGGTCGCTGACTCCCACCGAAATAGAAACTCAGCTGAGTGATTTTTATAAAGGCTCGCCCACCCTGCACACCATCTGGGATTACACCGGCGCCGACCTTGCGGCCCTGACCGCTGAAAAAATCCATGATCTGGTCGGCTTTCTCAAGAACACCTCCCACTCCCGCGCCGGCGGCCGGGCGGCCCTGGTCTTTTCCATGGAACAGTTGATGGCCATCAACGACCGCATGTCGAGCCTGGCGGAATTGGAACTTGAACAGGGCACCATCAAGATTTTTGACGGGCTCGAAAAGGCGCAGGCCTGGGTCGTCGGCTAGCCGGCGGCCGGTACCGCAGGTGGCGACGGCGCCGGAGATTCCCGCAAGGCCGCGGCCATGATGCGGCCACTGGTGATATCGACCACCGCGTGCAGGACAATGGCCACGAACAACGACCCGCTGAAGACGGTCAACAGCGCCATCACCACGCCAATCAAGGCCGTCTTGCCGATTCCCGCCAACCCCTGATAGGCATGTCCCAGACCAAATATTGCTGAACTCAGGGCCACCGCCGGCCATAGGCCCACCAGCGGCGTCAGAGCCGCCATCAAAACACCGCGGTACATGATTTCCTCGCAAACCCCGGCGGTGATGGAAACCAGGACAAATAGGCGCCCCTCGTGGTCGGTCTGCGGGGCCAGCCCACTCAAACTTCCCATCTGTTGGCGGGCTTTGTCCAATTCTTCGGAATTGCCCATGACCGAGAACATCTGCCAAATCACGAAGCCGGTCGCCGCAATTCCCAGGCCAATAGCCAACCACTGCCAACCCGCCGCCGTGGGCACCAGGCCCAGAGGCGCCAGGCCGCGGCCTGCCCACAACCACCATCCGCCCACTATCAGGACCAGGCCCCATTCCATGACGAAGATCCACTTGTAGGTTTTGGTGCGCGCGTCGGTGCGGCCTTCTTCAACCCAGCGCAAAAGGCGGTGAAAATCCCAGATCCCGACCAAAGGCAGGATGACGCCCATCAGCAGGAGCAGCAGCAAGGCAAAGGTGTCAAAATTCGTGGCATTCATCATTGGCCCTCTTTGTTTTCGTCCCGGCCGCGCCCTTTGATCGGTAGCAGGGCCATGGTCAGTGACAGGTGTTCGTCCGTCGGTGACGGCTTTGGAGTTTTGGTAGCCTCGGCGGCCAGCAGGTCCTCGATGGCTTTCAGGTGCTTGTTGATGCGGGCCAAAAGTTTGGGCGAAGCGCGCATGTGAATCCGGGCCGCGAACAGGTTGCGGTCCGGTCCCTCGGTACGGCTATTGCTGTTGGTCAGGGCTGCGGCCAGATCACGTTCGGCCATGCGGAAGGCCGAACTGAGGGCCTTGACGACGTGCCCGACCACATCTTCGTCCTCGGGCGTCACCTCGTACTCGATACGGGTCGCCACCGGTCGGAACAGCGCTTCGTGGCGTTTGCCCTTGGGCCGGGTGCCCGTGCGCAGCAACAGGCCCGCTTTTTCCAGGATACCCACGTGGTGGTACAGAGATCCGGCCGTTCGTCCCATCAGGCCGGCCATGTCCGCAATGGCCAACGGTTCCGGATTGGTGAACAGGCCCAGGATTTCCAGTCTCAGGGGCGAGGCCAGCGCTGATCGTTGAACCGATCCGGTGACCTGTATGGTATTTTTTTTGGGTTTATTCATAGGCAAAAGATAAACTACTGTTAAAATTTCACCATATTTTTAAATAAAATAATTATAATTTTTTAAATACATACAGAGTCAGGATTTAGCCATTCAGTAGACCACCGGCCACAGATTTGGTATACTGGATGAAGTATGTTTACATTCATTATCCAATGGGGGAAAAAATGAAAACTCCGTTATTGACGCTCGCTTGCCTCGCTCTTGTATTCTGTTCAGCCACGGCCATCGCCCACGAAGTCACCGCTCCGGCATCCGTTGCCGCAGATGGTGCCGGGCACTTCAGCTTCACCGTTCTGGTCGAAGTGACGGTGGCCA
>DAOVTU010000399.1 GCA_030632925.1 Candidatus Krumholzibacteriia bacterium
ACCGCGGCTCCGACCACCGGCACCCCACCGCCATCGAGCACCTGTCCGGTTATGGGCAAATTCGTGGGACGAACCGGATCATCGTCTGAGCAACCGGCAACAGCCAGACCAACGACCAAAAACAACACCCATAGACGTTTCACAAGACATCCCCCATGTTTGGAATTTCAAACCTGCCCCTAGAAATCAAAGTACATCGTGAACTCATAAGGATGCGGACGCGTGCTGATGGCGTCAATCTCCTTGCGCTTGATTTCCAGCCAGCGCCGGATCAAGGCCTCCGGGAACACTTCCCCACGCAACAGAAAC
Source organism: Candidatus Krumholzibacteriia bacterium (assembly GCA_030632925.1). Lineage (GTDB taxonomy): Bacteria > Krumholzibacteriota > Krumholzibacteriia > LZORAL124-64-63 > LZORAL124-64-63 > JAGRNP01. The sequence continues at coordinate 310 of DAOVTU010000399.1, forward strand.
TGGTGATCAGCTTCCATGGCATCCAGGGCATCGGCCAGGGAGCGCGGCAAGAAGTCCTCGTGGCGGGTGGTGTCCGAAGGCGCGTCTTCGGGCGCAAAGCCCGCTTTCACCGGATCAATCTTATTGATGACACCATCTAGACCGGCCATCAGCACGGCCGCCGCACACAGATACGGATTGGCCGTCAAGTCAGGCGGGCGGTATTCAATGCGCCGCAGCATGGGGTCGGTCACGTAACTCGGTATCCGGATCGCGGCGCCGCGATTGCTGCGCCCGAAGGTGCGCACCGTCGGTGCTTCGAATCCCGGCACAAGACGTTTGAAACTGTTGGTGCTCGGGTTGGTGAACGCACACAGCGCATCGGCGTGGGTCAGAATTCCACCGATATAGTGCATGGCCGTTTCGGACAAGTGGGCATAGCCGCTCTCGTCGTTGAAAACGTTGCGGCCGTCCTTGAGCAGGAACTGGTGCAGATGCCACCCGCTGCCGGCGTTGTCATAAAGTGGCTTGGGCATGAAGGTGACTTTCAACCCGTGCTGCTCCGCCAGATTGAACAGGATGTATTTCGTCAACACCGCGTGGTCACCGGTGGTGGGCAGGTCGGCGAACCAGCCTTCTATTTCCTGCTGCCCCTGGGCCCCCACCTCATGGTGATGGTAACGCACCGGGATGCCGAACTCGCGCATGGCGGCGCATACTTCGTCCCGGAAGTCGTCGTACTTGTCGTGGGGGTTGCAGGCGTGGTACGCGTTCTGAAAAAACGTTTCGCCGCTGACCACGCCGAAAGAGCTGTTGTTCGAAGTGGTGCCGAATTCCGCTTCGTCGAAGATGTGGAATTCGTACTCCGGTCCCCACTGTGAAGTGTCGGCCACTCCTGCATCGCGCATGGCCTGCTCCGCCTTGCGCGCCACCACCCGGCTGTCCTGCGGGAAAGGCGTGCGGTCCGAATCAGTCAGATGAGCCTCGGCGAACATCGTCAGCGTGGGCCGCTTGCGGAACGGGTCCACCGCCACGGTGTCCAAATCCGGCACCAGCACCATGTCGCTGTTCTCCACCTTCAGGAAACCGTAGCTCGAACCGTCAAAGCCGATCCCGTTGCGGCACACACCTTCGTCGAGACGGTCCACCGGGAAGCTGATGTGGTGCAGGCGACCGGTCAGGTCCAGCATCTTCAGATCTATGAATTCGGCGCGGTGTTGCTCCGCCAGGGCACGGACATCCGCCAGCTGTTTCGTCGACATGGCTAACCTCAAGGTTGACTTGGTGTATCAAAAACAAGGCCTGGCTTCAAAAATAGGCTCCAGAAGCACCGATACCAGAAATATATTGCCATCCGGGGTAAGAAAAAACAGGCCCGCACCCGGTCACACTGAGCTTGCCGCAATCGGCTACGGAGCCTATTTTCGGAGCCTGATCGGCTTGGTCCACGAATGGGAATTCAGCCCTGAAAAGAGGATCCCCTTGGCTCGGAATCCCGACTCGCAAAAACCCACCATCACCCTTGATGGCAAGGCCCTTCCCTGTCGCCCGGACACCAGCGTGGCCGTGGCGCTGTGGGACCATGGCGTGCGGCACCTTTCCCATTCCCACAAGTACGGCCGCCCTCGCGGCGTCACCTGCGCCCGCGGGCACTGCACCAACTGCCTGATGCGCGTCGACGGCGTGCCCAATGTGCGCACCTGTGAAACTCCCGTCCGAGACGGCATGCTCGTTGCGACCCAGGACACCGGCGCCTTTTACGGTGCCCCCATGCAGAAACTGCTCTCGCTGGGCAGCGCCTGGATGCCCGTCGGCTTCTACTACAAATGGTTCACCAGGCCCGCCTCGCTGAGTCGCTTTTTCCTGGACCGCATCCGGCCCATGACCGGGGTTGGGCGCCTGCCGGATGCCACACAAGCCATGCGCGCCCTGCCGGCTGCCCCTGCCGATGCCCCAGCTTCTGCCTCGACGGATCTCGGTCGGTTCACGACCGTCATCATCGGCGCCGGCCCCACGGGCCTGCAGGCCGCTCGCCACCAAACTGGCGCCACCCTGCTGGTCGACGACTGCGCAACCCCCGGCGGACAGCGACTACTGGCCCTGCGTGAACTGGCCACCGACCGCAACGGCACCCTGGCCCGCTTCCCCTCTTTGACCACAGCCCTCGACCGCCTTGAAAGCGCCGTCAATGGCCTGCCAACCGAGGCCGACCTGCGTTTCATGGGCGGTGCCAAGGTCGTCGCTGGCTACTATCCCGACGGAATATTGGTGCGCCAGGGCACAGAACTGATGACCGCCCGCTTTGACAAGCTCATCTGGGCCGCCGGCGCCCTGGACACCATCGGCCTGTTTCCGGGCAACGACACTCCCGGCCTTTTCGGCCCGCGCGCCCTCTACCGCCTGCTGACCCGTGACGGCCTGCAGGTTTCCGGCCGCCACGCCTTGCTGGTGGGCGGTGGCCTGGATTTCTGGCTCTGTGCAGCCCTGCTGGCCTCGCGCGGCGCCACGCTGAACCTGGTGGTGACCGAAACCGGTTGCCAATCCGAAGTGGCCGCAGCGGTCGATCTCAAATGGTCCCTCAACACCGGCGTTGTGCTCAAAGAGGTCAAGGGCCTCGGCGGACACAAAGTGCAGGCCACCTTCGAGCCCCACGGCACCACGCCCGGCCCGACCGGCAGCCACATGCATCTGGAAGCCGATCTGGCGGTGATCTGCAACGCGGGCAAACCGGCCTACGACATCCCTTATCAGTTGGGTGCCGACCTGGCCCTGGTGCCTGAGCGCGGCGGCTTCGTGCCACGGGACTGCGACCAAGCCACGGGCCAGGAGTTCCAGCAGACCCTGCCCGGCGGCGCCCCCATCACTTTCGCCGGGGAAGCCCTTGGCCTTTCGCCCGCAGACCAGGTGAATTCATGAGCAACCGCACCGCAGCCAACCGGATTTTCCTCTGCCGTTGTGAAGATGTCACCCTGCAGGAATTCCAGCAGGCCTACGACGAAGGCTTCACCGAGATGGAATCCCTCAAGCGTTACACGGGCCTGGGCACGGGTTTCTGTCAGGGCAAGGGTTGCCTCAGCGAGGCCGCCGGCGAACTGTCCGAACTGCGCGGCATGGCCCCTGCCGAAATTCGTTTGACCAACATCCGGCCTCCGGCCGAGCCGCTGACCTTTGCCCAACTGGCCGGCCTGGATATCGAAGCCAACCAGGATGCGCCCGTTGATCACGATGCGCCCGCCGATCAGGAGGAGAACTCATGATCCCCCTGTCCCGCGGCCCCGTCCCCGCCTCGGCCGACGCGGTCATCATTGGCGGTGGCATCAACGGCCTGACCACAGCCTACGAGTTGGCCAAGCGCGGACTGAAAAACGTCGTGGTCATCGAAAAGAACTACATCGGCAGCGGATCGACCGGTCGCTGCGGTGGTGGCATCCGGCAACAGTGGACCACCGAAGAAAACATCCGGTTGGCCCAGGAGAGCGTGGCCGTCTACGAGAACATGACCACCGAGTTGGGGTATCAGGTGTTCTTCCGCCAGGGCGGCTACCTGATGATTACCGAAAGCGAATCGGACCTGCCAGCGTTGCGCAAAGCCGTGACGTTGCAGAACCAATGCGATGTGCCGACGGAATTTTTGCAGCCCGAAGAATGCCTGAAAATCGTGCCGGACCTGGATGTCTCCCGGCTCAAGGGCGCCACTCTTCCCCACACAGACGGCACCGCATAAACATTCACAGCAATTACGAGTATGTCCCCGGTCTGGCACGGGTCTGGCGTG
>DAOVTU010000629.1 GCA_030632925.1 Candidatus Krumholzibacteriia bacterium
CTCCTGATTACTGCTACGACGGCCGTTGCCGGTGACCTGCCGGTGCAGGTCGAACGATCATGGGCCGCCGACGGCGACTTGATCGGCCTGCAGAACCATTGGGCGGCCGGTTTCTCCGTGCTGGACTCATATGGCAGCGAGTCGAAGACCCTTGAGGACTGGCAACTGGGCGAGCAGTACTCAGGCTCCGGACTTTTTGCCTACAGCAAGAGGTTCGGGGAGGACAAACACCTCACCATTCGCGGCTACGGCACCAACGAAGACGGGATGGATTTTACCGGCCGTTTCTACTTGAAGGCCGGTTGCATCGGCAAACGGACCCTGATCATCAATCACCGCGGCTTCAACTACTTCAGCGACGCCACGAGTGAAATGCGGGCCCACTCCTTCTCCTCCGGCCCCAGCCCGGCGGCCCTGGCTACCGATACAGGCCTGGGTTGGTGTCGGAACGACCTGACCCTCCGCTACCATGTAAATGACCGGGTGGACCTTTCACTGGGCCTGGCCCGCATGAAGCGGTCCGGGGCCAAGGGCAGCCTGTTGCGTTCGTGGTCCGGATCGACCGAACCGAGCCTGAAGCTCTTCGATACCGACACGAAGGAATTCTGGGGTGGCGGAGCTCTGGCGTTGGGCAATTTGGCCACTGATTTGCGCATTAGCTATCGGACCAGCGAAGGCCAGCGTAATCTGGACGACCGCCACGTTTTCACCGATGACCAGAAAGTCTTCAACACCCGGTTGGGGGCCACCTACAACCTCAACGACCGCGTGAGGCTGCTGGGCAATTTCACCAACTCCAGTCTGGAGAACGACGGAATCGAAGTCGTTGCGGCCGGCACTTTCAAGCCCTCCTCCAAGGCCACGACCAACGCGGGGCACATCGGTCTCATCACGCAACTGGGGTCCGCCTCCACCTTGCGTGTTTCGGCCCGGCTGCGCAGCCAGAGCATCGAGAGCCGGACCGACGAGGACGGCGCCACGCAGCAATACACCGACCGGGACCGAACCAGCCAGGACTACCGCGTATCCCTGCGACACACCGGAATCGCCAAGACCAAGCTGGAGACCTACTATCGCTACAAGTCCTCCGACCTGAACGGCGTGACCACCAGCGGGGTCGATATCGTGCCCGGCCATGTGGAGACACTGGATTCCCAGACCACCCTCGCCGAGAAGACGAGTCAGGAAGCCGGCTTCAAGGGCCGGTACCGTTTCGGTCCCAAGGCCAATCTGAAAGCCCGCCTGGTCTGGCGCAGCAAGGAAGTCACCCAGCCCGAAACCCTGAACACGACCGACGGCGAACCCTGGTTCTTCTGGATGGGCGACCGGCAGACCGACCAATTGCGCTGGCAACTGTCGCTGCAGGCCCGGCCGCGAAAGAACCTGAGTCTGGATCTGGGACACCAAGCGATCGACCAGACCTTCGAGCGCCAAGGCACCGTGGTCTCCGAAACCACCTGGCAGACCCAGCGCGGATTCGCGGCGGCCCACTGGCGCCTGAACGACCGGCTGACCCTGCACGGCAACACGTCACTGGGCCTGGACAAATACGAACTGACCGGCGGCCCGGATCTCGGCGGCGACCTCGGCCCTTTGACCTACGACGGAACCACCTGTCGTTTCTCGCCCGGAGCCGTCCTTCAGGTTTCGCAGAAGCTGCAGTTCGAAGCCCATTACGAGAGCGTGCGTTTCGAGGACAAGGGAGATGATCCGGACGGGCTGAACCAGCTCAATTCGGATTATGACCGCACCACCCTCCGCGCCCGCTATCGCCTGATGGACAAGGCGAGCCTGGCGGCTTCCTACCGCCGTTTCGAATTCGACGAAAACCGGTGGGACGACACGATCAACGACATCTACACCCTGTCCTTGTCGGGCAGATTCTAGGAGACGGACCGGCTGAATGCAGAACCGCCGCGGACAGATCATCGACCAGGCATCCGGGCTCTTCGCCGAGAAGGGGTTCGAAGGAACCACCATGCGGCTGATCGCCCGGGCCTGCGGCATCACCGAAGCGGCCATCTACCGGCATTTCAAGAACAAGTCCCATCTCTACGAAGAGGTGATCAAGGCCAAGGTGGACAGTCACGACCTGGGTCATCTTTTTGCCGACCAGTCCGGCAAGGGATCGATTGAAGACCTCCTGACGAGGATCGCCGAGCACATCCTGAGCCTGGTCGACCAGGACCCGGAACTGATTCGTCTGATGTTCAACAACAGCCTGGAAAGCGGCGACCTGGCCGCCATCCTGTTCAAGGGAGTCCGGCTGCCCTACATCGAATTCCTGTCCGTAGAATTGGAGAACCGGATCGCGTCAGGCGAATTGGTTCAGGTCGATCCTTTCATCACCAGTCGCTGTTTCGTGGGCATGGTCATGGACTGTGCCCTGAACGTCAGCGTCTGGACCAAGATCCAAGACGGCAAGTTCGTGGCCAAGGATGTCGTCTGCAACAACGTACCTATTTTTGCCCGTGGTCTGGTGACCGACAACGCCGACTGACCGGCGCTGTCCAACACAGGAGAACCTGATGAAAACCCTGATCTCACTCTGCGTCCTGCTGCTGGTGGCCCTGTTCGGCCTGTGGGGATGCGAAAACGACACCACCAACGATCTGGGCGGGCCCGGCGGCACGATCCAGGCAACGGACATGACCTGCCTCGGCTGTCACTCCAGCGAGGCCCAGTTGAAGGA
>DAOVTU010000117.1 GCA_030632925.1 Candidatus Krumholzibacteriia bacterium
AGCGATCGATCAGCTTGGTCCAACCGGGCACCGCACGATCAGCCGCAGCCATGTCGGGCGTGCCCGATGAAGCGTTCAGGACAACCGGGATAACCGGTGCTGCCGCTGCAGGCGCCGCCTGGCGCGCTCCCGGCGTGCCCACATAAGACTGTTTCGCCACCGGGGCCGCCGCCGCATGGGCCTTGGCACCACCTTGGGGGGCTCCACCTGACGCCGGCCGACTGGCTGGCCGTGCCTGCTGCCCGGATCCACCGGAACCACCGCCGGCAAAAGCAGGGCCGCCACCGATGGCTCCCAGGCGCCGTGCCAACTCGGACAACAGCACCCGCGACTCGAAGCGGCAATATTCCACCATCGAGGCTTCCAGCAAAATGCGCGGCTGGGTGCTGCGGTGAATGCGTTCAAAATGCACCCCAGAGCGATCAATCAAGGCCAACAGGTCCTGCTCCGAAAAGTTTTCGGCCTGGGTCATCAGCCGATCCACCATGTCCGGCGGCAAGTCCACCATGGGCGCCAGTTCCTTGTCCACTTTCAGCAGCATCAGATTGCGGAAATTCGTCACCACGCCGCGGGCAAAAGCGTCGAGGCTTTGCCCATTGGTGGCCAGGTCATCCACCAACCGCAGGGCCCGGGCCGGATCGCGAGCGATCACAGCCTCGTTCAATTCCATGAACAGTTCAGATCGCACCAGACCAAAGGCCAACACCACCGTGTCCTCGTCGATTGTGCCGTCACAACCGGCGATCACCTGGTCCAGCAGGCTCAGTCCATCACGCACGCTGCCCTCGGCCAATGAAACGAGGATGCGCTTGCCCGAGTCCTCCAGCTTGATGCCTTCGGCCTCGGCAATCATCAACAACCGGGCACCCAGCTCATCGCGGCTCAACAACCGGAAATCAAAACGCTGGCAACGGCTCAAAATTGTGCGCGGCAATTTGTTGGGTTCGGTGGTTGCAAAAAAGAAAAACACCCGCGGCGGCGGCTCTTCCAAGATCTTCAGCAGCGCATTGAACGCACCCTTGGACAACATGTGCACTTCATCAATAATAAAAACCCGGCTGCTGCCTTCGCTGGGCGAATACTGCGCCATGTCCCGCAGCTCCCGGATGTTGTCCACACCCGTATTGCTCGCCGCATCAATCTCCAGCACATCGAGGTAATTGCCCTTGGCAATACCCACGCAGGTCTCACAAGTCCCGCAGGGATCCCCTTCACGATTGGTCTGGCAATTGATGGCCTTGGCCAACAACCGCGCCACCGTCGTCTTGCCACAACCCCGCGGCCCACTGAACAGATACGCATGACTCAGTTTGTCTTTGCGCATGGCCGCCCGCAACGTCCCCGTCACATGGGTCTGCCCCACCACATCGGCAAAGGTCTCAGGCCTGTATTTGCGGGCAATAGCTTGATATGACATGCTGCTCCAAGGGTCAAAATCGGCTGCGATCTGCGAAGGGGGAATTTAGCACGGTTTGGCTGGAAAAGGTAGTGGGGGATTGGGGAAATTGCAGGTTCCTGTCGTAACAGATGCGGTTGAGGGAGGGCTTGCGGGGACGGCGTCCGCCGACATCCTGTCGGCTACCGCCTCGCACTCCGGGCCTTCCGCCATCCATGGCTCCAGACCCTCCATGACGCCCCGAAAGCCCTCCCTCAACCCCATCTGTTACGACACGCCCCCTGCAATAACCCCAACCCCCAGCATCCAACCACCCAATCCCAAACCCCTCCACCCTCTGAGCGAGCGCAGCGATGCGGCAGTCCTGTAGTCCCAAGGTCCACAAGGCGCTTTTTTCTTCTTCGGGTTTTGTGGTGGGTGTGGGGGGCTGTCATTGGGGCGTTGCGCAGGTTCTGGAGCCATGGATGGCGGAAGGACCGAAGCACCGAGGTGTGTCGCGACAGGAAGTCGCGGCGCACCGCCCCCAAAGACAGCCCCCCACACACACCACAAAAATCGAAGAAGAAAAAAGTGGGCCAGGCTGACGACGCACACACCGAAGGGAACGTACCGTTGCTACCTTCCAGTCCTGGCGGAGTTAGTGCTCCAGTGTCACACCGGGCCTGGCCCATCATGCCAAATTTCGCATTGGCAGGCGAATTCCAGGAAGGAACTCACCTTGATGTTGGTGGAGATGAGCGGGATCGAACCGCTGACCTCTTCGTTGCGAACGAAGCGCTCTCCCAACTGAGCTACACCCCCAACATATTCGCATATTGAGTTTTAATGGCGGAGAGGCAGGGATTCGAACCCTGGGAACATCGAAATGTTCAACGGTTTTCGAGACCGCCCCGTTCAACCACTCCGGCACCTCTCCACAATATTTCAAACAACGGTCCATGGCCACTCGGGTTGCGTCCGGGATATTTCGGACAACCGGCAGCCATGCCCAGACCGTAAGGCATGGCGGAGAGGCAGGGATTCGAACCCTGGGTACATTGCTGTACACCCGCTTTCCAGGCGAGCCGATTAAGCCACTCTCGCACCTCTCCACTTGAACTGACGGGGCAATATAGCATCCGGATTTGCCAAAATCAACGCCGGGAGCGGGAAAATCGCCCCAGCTCAGCGATTACGCCGTTTGGCGAAGAAATCACTCAACAAAGTCCCGCATTCTTCGGCCAGGATGCCCCCCACGACCTCGATCCGGTGCTGATACGGATTTCCGTCCAAAAGCCGCGCCGTGCTGATCACGCCGCCCGCCCGCGGGTCCGAGGCCCCAAATACGACCTGCCCCACCCGGGACAGCAATATCGCGCCACTGCACATGGTGCACGGCTCAAGGGTCACATACAGGGTCGCGCCGTCCAGGCGCCAACTGTCGCCCTGCCCGCCGGCCGCCCCGATGGCCAGAATTTCGGCATGGGCCGTGGGGTCTTTCAGGCTCTCGACCTGGTTGTGTCCCCGGCCAATCACTTTGCCGTCGCGCACCACGACCGCGCCCACGGGCACTTCGCCCTTGTCGGCCGCCAGACGCGCCTCGTTCAGGGCCTCGCCCAACCAACGCTCGTGGCTGGCAAAAGCGGCGAAGATTTCGCCATTCATCGCACTTCACCCGCCGCCGAACTCAAATTGCCCCCCAAATCCCGCACTTCAATTTTGACTTGCCAGGGCTTCTCAACAACTGGAGAATTTTCGCGCGGCCAGATCACTTCAACCGCAAAGTCCTCACGCAGGCTGTCACAAATCCGGTCCACCGGATCCAGCCGCTCGATCGTGCCGTCGGGCAGCACCAGGCGGGCGCCGGCCACGGAATTGAATTTGTCATCCACCCGGCACTTCAACGAGAAGCCTGTCGCGGTGGCCTGCACTTTCAGCCCACTCACCTCGGGCGAAGTATTGTCCAGCATCAGCGGGCCCAAAAACCGCTCGGTCTCCAGGGCCAGATGCTCCGGATTGTCCCGCCTGTCACTCGCCGTCAGGCGCAGGTGGTACACGCCGTCGGGCACTTCGGAGGTGTCCCAACTGGCCAGGGTCTCACTGGTTTCGAATACGCCCGGGCGCGCCGTACTGACTGGACGCCACGCCTCTTCGCCGGCCCGGCGGTAGTCCAGGCGATACGACACCCGATCGCCATTGGGGTCCGATCCCTGCCAGGTAAAGATCCGCACCGAACGGCCCTGGGCCCCGCGATCCGGCCCCGCCCAGTTGTTCGGCACCACGTTATGACTGAACTCGGCCTGCAAACCACTGCGGAAACGCTGGGTCACGTTTTCGCCGCCGTTCATCATGCCGCCCAGATGCAGGTCTTTCAAATATTCCAATTGGAACTGCGCAATGACCGGCTCCCTGTTGTCCTGCCAGGCACTGGTCGAAGCCTCGATCACGCTCCATTGGGCGTCGTCATCGGGGAACTCCACCCGCCACTGCAAAAAGCGGCTGGGCGGCAGATCAATGGCGTGGTCACTGTCCTGCCAGCTCTTGCTCCAGGCCGTCCAGGTCTCGTCCGGCTGGGAGCGGTTGCCGCCGCGCACTGACCATTTCAAATTTTCGTCGCCACTGCCGCCCCGCCAGTTCAATCGGCCCCACTGCACGGGCTGGCCGCCGTCCAAAGGCGGGCTCTTGGCCACTCGCGGCTGTTCGCTTTTGTTGCTCACACCCACCATGCCGCCGGGATGAGCCTGGCACACGATCAACTCGCCATCTTCAGACTCGGGCACCAGGATGTTCAACACGTCGCCGCCATCCCAATGGGCCAGCGTGTGGGCACCGTAGGGCGGCGTCAGGCGATGCAAGGTGGCCTGGGCACTGTCGGCGCCCATCTGCCCTCCGGCCAACCAACCCCAACGAGGGCTCCAGGCCGCGGTCATCACTTCCAGCTGTCCGGTCCACCAGGTTTCGACGGCGCCATCCGGCTGCACCCTGTACAACCCCGCCGGAGCGATATCCGGAATATCCGACATGCCCAGCAAAGGCATCAAGGCCGGCGAAGGTGTGGGCTGGGCCGTCACCGCACGCCCGGCCATGGCCGACATCGCCTCATCGGCGGTGTGCAACGCCAAAGCAAAAATTTCGTCATCGGGGCCGGTGATGAACTGGCGCACTTCGTCCTGGGCCGCCTCAAAAAGCAGCACTGGATCATGCCCCGGTTGGTAGCTGTAGATCAGGCCGGGCCCCTGGGTGGCCAGCAGCAAGGCGCCGCCAGCGGTCAGGCGCAAATCCAGCGTATTTTCGGCCACCAGGCTCAGCTCTTCGGTCACGGCTTCGGTCTGCCAATTGTAACGGTACAAACCGGCCGGGCTGCCCGTGGCCAACCACACGTTGGACGAGTCCTCGCCCTGTTCCATGGCCCAGATATAGCCACCGGGGACCGTGCCCACCAATCGGCTTTCCCCGGAGTTGTCGATGCGGTAAAGCTGTCCTTCCGGTCCACAACCGGCCAGCAAGTCACCATCGGGCAACAGGTGCAGGCTGAAAACTTCTGTCGCTTCCAACCGCGCCACCAATCGGCTTTCGCCGCCCGCCGAAGTGTAGTGCACTTCACCACCGTGACCGGTGCCGGTGTAAAATCCGCCGCGCCCATCGGGCAGCGCCAGCCAGAACACTTCAGGCCCTTCCGGCCCCCGGGTCGTGGCCGTCAGGCCCGCCGCCAGGTGCCCGGCCTCGTTGATCGCGGCCCCAGACAATTCCAATTCGTCAAAAGACCGATCCGCCGGCCAGTCCCAATAGATCGGGCCCGCGCCCAGAGCCAACGTCGGCAGAATCAGGCTCACCAACACCGGAAGCAGTCGCGTCGTCATCAGCGTCACCATTTTTTTTGTATCACGGCTCATTTTACGGTCGTCTTTCTTCGGCAACAGGTTGGTCGGCGGGCTGCACACGCAAGCTGCGCACCGCATGTCCGGTCAGGAACCAAGGGGTCGATTTTTCCATACGCCACACATAGTCGGCCAGGCTGCGTTGGGCCTGCATGTTGCCGGTGCGCACGGTGCGGGCCACGCTCCCAGGCAAATTCACCATTTCCTGCCCGTGCAGGATCATCGCTTCACCAGGCGCAAAGAGCGCCAGTACCAGCTGGTCCCGAGACCGGTCGGTCCGCACTATTTCCAGGATGGCCGGCAAGTTCGCGGGCTGAAAACGCCCCGCCGCCCGTTGCGATTCCAGGGCAAACAGTTCCGCCGCGCTGGTCACCACTACCCGATAAGGTCCGGCCTGCATATGGGCCGGCAGCGTGAAGGCAAAGTCGACGGTTTCGGGCTCACCCAGACGCGGCTGAATCTCGGCTTGGAAAATGACTTCCTGACCGGGCCGCAAGACTGAGCGCGGGCCCGTCAGGCCCACCACCGTGGCGGTCTTCACCGGCCGTGTCTGCTCAAGAGTCACTTGCGCACTCAGCAGGCGAACTTCCTGGTGCGGATTGTTCAGCAAAATACTCAAAGGCGTCATCACTTCGCTGGCCAGTCCGGCCGCACCGCCGGGCCCCGCCGTCAGGCCACTGATCACCAGAGGCTCGGCGCTCAAGGCATCCGGCCCACTCCAGGTCGTCTCCACCCGGTAGCGCATGGTCTGCAGGCTGGCGTCGTCGCCGCCCACCAGCAGCGCGTTGTACAGCGTCCAAAAAACCAGGGTCGGCGTCAGCATGGGATCATCGACCACCTGAAAATCGTACCGGCGGCCGGATGCACCTTCAGGAACAACGTCGACCGACACCGGAATCATTTCCGGCGCGGGTCCCATGCGCCCCGACAGCCCCGCCCGCAAATCGTGGTGCACCGTGCCGATGATCTGCCCGACGCTGCCCATCTTGAAACTCATTTGGCGGCTGGGAAAAATCGTGAACACTTCGGCGGTGGCCAGCGGCAAATTCACCGGGCCACGATGCATGAAAGGATGCCCCATCATCAACACCTGGTCACCATCGACCCAGGTCACGGTACCAATGGCCCCCAGCGAAGCATCGCCGGCCACCAGAGGCACTGCACAGGCCGAGCCCGGCACCAACCGTTTTATCGCCCCGGTGCCCGAGCTGCCGCTGCCCTCGGCAGCCAAACCCAGCGGCTGAAAAAGCCATTGGTCCGGCCCCGTATCCAGCTCCGGATGTTGCACCGCCAGATCCGCCGCCAACTCCAGCCACATGTGTGGCGCATCGGGCCAGTCCGCGCCCGCGGTCACCTGGACCGGTTGCCGATTAGCCACTGGATCATTGCCCCAGACTTCACTGGCCAAGGCTGCGGGATTGGCCCCCAGCGGGATCAATTTCTCGATCGCCACCGGCGAGCCCAGCGTACGGGCCTGGGCCACGGCCGGAATCGAAGTCGGCAAGGCCAGCATTTCCGCCGCAGGCGTCACTCCGGCGATGGGCCGCAAGGCCCCACCCCAACCAAAGGCCAAGGCCCCGGCAAATCGTCCATCGAGATAAATAGGACTGCCACTCATGCCCTGGGCAATGCTGGATATTTCCAGATCGTGACCACTCACTTCGATCAGCACCAAACTTCCAGCGGCGCGCACTTTTTCCTGCACACCAATGACGGTCACGCCAAAGGTGTCGACCTGCGAGCCCCGGAACACCGTCAGACCATAGCCGGTCATGCCCGGCGTGATTTCATCCAGCGGGATGTGATCCGCTGCTGGTTCAGTGGCCCAGGCTCCCGAAACAGTGAGCATCAGCAACACGGCCGACCACCTCAGGGTAGGCCGAAAATGCCGCCTGCAGGCAGATTTCGCAGTTTTCCATGGTGAGTATCTGGTCACTAGAATCCCTTCCCAACCAGTCGGTGAACCGACGGCGGCAACACGATCGTCGATATGTATCAATGACAACGACTTGACGATGTACGGACGATGTACGGACGATACACCGGAAGTGTCCCAACAGCCATCACTGCCACCGGGTTCCCGTCGCCTTGAATATAAGGCAAGATGTAGGCCGTTGGCTTCCATCAATCTCCCCGGCTTGCCTCCAGACGTCAAAAAAGCCCCGCGTATAACGCGGGGCTTCATTAAAATGGTACGCCCAAAGGGACTTGAACCCCTAACCTCCTGGTTCGTAGCCAGACGCTCTATCCAGTTGAGCTATGGGCGCACCTTATTCGAATTTTCCGGCCGGCACTATAGCCAGCAAAAATGTGGCGGAGAGGGAGGGATTCGAACCCTCGGTGAGTTTCCCCACACACACTTAGCAGGCGTGCGCCTTCAGCCACTCGGCCACCTCTCCCAAAAATCGACTGGCGGAGGGCGGGGGACTCGAACCCC
>DAOVTU010000070.1 GCA_030632925.1 Candidatus Krumholzibacteriia bacterium
GACCAGTCAGATCATTCTCATTGACCGGGGCAAGGTACTGGCCGAAGGCAGCATCACCGAAATTCGTGACAAGATGCCCGAGCACCCGACGACAGTGGCGCTGGTTTCAGACAATGTGCGGCATCTGGCCGGATTCCTGGTGGGCCAGGACCATGTCCTGGGCGTGGAAGTGGAATCCGAGGGGCGCCTGGTTGTGCGCACGGATCATGCGTTGGCCTTCTATCGCGCCCTGCCGGGTTGGATCCTGGAAAACGACCTGTCGGTAGACGAAATCCTCACTTTGGACGACAGCCTCGAGGCCGTCTTCCAGTATCTGACGGAACGGTAGCATTCATGAGTGATTCTCCGAACAGCGTGGCGATGCCAGCGGCGACCAACGCCCGATCGACCAGCACCGAACCGACACCATTGCCCAGTCTGATGGCCGTCCTGTGGCTGGCCTGGTTCAGCTTCCGGGAAATGTCCAGACGCAAGCGCTTGCTGGGTTTGGCGATGATCAACCTGCTGCCCGTGCTGGTGGTCCTGGCCATTCGCATCTGGGCCCCCGAAGGCAGCGGCACTGCGCAGTTGCAACTGTCCAGCCTCACTTTCAACGTGATCATCCCGTTCCTGATTCCCATCGCGGCCATGGCTGTGGGCATCCCGGCCATCGGCGAACAGGTCGACGACGGCACCATCGTGTTCACCTGGACCCGTCCCATCAAACGGCGCGCCATATTTTTGGGCCGGTTGCTGTCGGCCCAGGTGGTGGCCACCACGGTGATGTCCGGTTCGTTGATCCTGTGCTTCATCATCATGATCAGCAACGGCATGGACGTGATCACCTGGGACTTCCTGAAGTTGTACCTGTTCACTTTCCTGATCATCGCCCTGGGGTGCTTCGTCTACTCGGCGCTGTTCGCGACCATGGGCACGTTCTTTCGCAAACCGGTTTTGCCCGCGCTGTTGTACACCTTCGGCTGGGAGCAACTGGTTTCAGGTATCCCGGCACGAGTGCAGGAACTCAGTCTGCGTTTTCACCTGCAAAACCTGATCGAGCATCCGGCCGATGTTGCTGATGATCTGACCGGCATGTTGGGGGCTTTGCTGACCCAGATGGTGAAGCGAGATCCGGTACCCGTGTTGCAGTCGGTGGCCGTTCTGGTGGGCGTGACGCTGGTCGCCACGGCCCTGGGTATCTGGATTCTGCGGAACAAGGAAATCACCAACTGATCATGACCTTTCTGGCGGCGGACTTTTTTGCGCGGGCTGCGGTGGACGTGGCCCGCGATCTTTTGGGGGCCACCCTGCGGGCCCGTGGCAACGACGGCCTGTGGACCGCCGGGCGCATTGTCGAGACCGAAGCCTACGGTGGTCAGGACGATCCGGCGAGCCACGCGGGACGCGGCCGCACTCCCCGCAGTGAAATCATGTTCGGGCCCGCCGGGGTGGCCTACGTCTATCTCATCTACGGAGTTCATCACTGTCTGAATTTTGTGACCGAGGCTGACGGCGAGGCCGGTGCTGTGCTCATCCGGTCCCTCGAACCGGTCGATGGGCAAATGGTGATGGCCCGGCGCCGGGGGTTGGACCTGGGCCGCTATCGCCGCCGTGACCTGTGCGCCGGTCCTGGCAAGTTGAGCCAGGCCATGGGGTTGGATCTTTCCTGGAACGGAACCCCGGTCGCCGCCGATCACGGGCCGGAATCCCCGTCCGGTCTCCGTCTCCTTCTGGTGGAAGCGGGCAGTGCTGCGGTGGACTGGCAAGCCGGGCCACGCATCGGTATCTCCCGCGCTGTTGATCGCCCCCTGCGTTTTGTGGATCCGGACAGCGACTGCCTGAGCCGCTGAGCACGCCATATCCTGCCTGTGGTATAATGGTGGGGCCTTCCATTGCACCTTGAATCGACTTGAAGGGGAATCCTGTCTTGAAATCCGTCTCTCTCGTTTTTGTCCTATGCCTGGCGTTCCTGTTGCAAGCCGCAATCGGCATGGCGGCCGCCGAACCCCGCCAATTGATGTCGGCGGAGCGGGCCGGCGAGTCTGTGCTGCACAGTGGCCACGGCGATGGCGCCAAGGTGGCCGGCGATACTTTGGTTCTGATGGGCCCGTGGGGCAGTGGAGCGGCATGGAACGGCCAATTCGAGGATGCGGTGGGCGAACCTGCGTGGGGCGGTTGGACTTCCCGCGACCTGACCCAGCGCCAGGAGACCTACTGGACGGTCAATGCCGCCGACCTTGGCGCGCCGGCAGCCTTGAGTGCCTGGTGCGGCGATGCGAGCATCCTGCCCTGCGATCCCGAAGATCCGACCGGCGGTTATGGCAACAACTGGCACGAAGTGATCGAATACCGCCTGGCCATCAGCAACGCCGATTCCGCCACCGTGGTGCAGGTCACCGGTGACCTGGAATATTCCCTGGAGCCAGGATACGACTGGCTCGGGCTGGCCGTCTGGCGAGAGGGCGAATATGTCCCGGTCGTGGTCCGTTCCTGGGATGACATGGGCAACGTGGCGGCCAACGAAACCGTGACCTACCTGCCTGGCGAATACCGCGACGGCAATCAAATCGTGATCCAGTTTCAGGTCTTCACCGACGCCGCGTTTTCCGATGCGGACTGCCGCTACGCCACCAGTGGTGCTGCCCGCCTGGACAACCTGACCGTCACGGTCACCAATGCCGGCCAGGAAACCGTATCTGTCACCGACTTTCAGGACGGCACCTTCGGCGACTGGACGGTCGTGCCACCGGTATCGGTGGGGGACTTTGCCCACCTCTGGGTCGCTTTGCACGACCAGGACCCCTGCCGCGAGAATAGCAGCACTCAACTGGCTTTTGTCGACGACGGCACCGTGGTTCCCGGCACCGGCGGCACCGTCTGTCAAAATTTCTGCTACGGACCCACGGGTTTTTCGGTCAATACGCGCGGTGGCCTGCTGGGACCGGAGGCGGATCTGGACAACGCGGTCTTCAGCCCGATCCTGACCTGGCCCGGCGACTCCTGGGACGGTTGCCAGATCGCTTTTGACTGGTACCTGCACGAACTGAACAGTGGTGGCTCGGGGCCGATTTACGCCGAATGGGCCGTGCGCTCGACCGCCAGTGCGGTGGCTGCTGATATCGAGAACGCCGCCTGGGTCGACCGCAACTGGTCGTATACCGGCAGCGGCGCCTACACCCGTTACGAAGATGATGTTTCGGATCTGGTGGTGGCAAGTCCCCGCTATGTGCAACTGCGGTTGCGGGTCTTCGAGCCAGCCGGTGTGTGGCCTGGCGAAGGCGATGACAGCACGCCCGCGCCCTACTTTGACAACGTGCGCATGAGCGCCTTTCGCAAGCAGGGTCCGGCCATGGCTGCCCGCACGGTTGACCTGGCCAATGACAGTTTTCCGGCCTCGGGAATGTTGGACGCCGTCGATCTGGGGGCCAACAGCGTGCGCTTCGACATGGGGGTGGACATCTCGCCGGACTTGCATCTGAGCAACGACCCTGGCGACTCGGTGGTCATCAGCCTGCGTACGACCCGGGTCGGTGCCGGCCTGACAGGACCACCGGCGCTGCACTACAACCTGATTCCCAATCCGATGTTCGATCCCTGGCGCAGCAGTGGTCTGCCCAATCAGGGGCAGGTGCCGACCACAACCCCGTTGGTGCCAGGCGTCCCGTTCAGCGGCAAACTGGCTTTTGATCTGCCTGATTCGGGCTTCCTGTTTCCGGGCGATGTGCTGCGCTATTTTATTGTCGCAGTTGATGAAGTGGATGGCGTCATGGCCACTTCGCTGATGCCGGCGGACACCACAGGATTTTCGGCCCCGGTGACCACCGACCCGTTGGTGTATGCCCCGGATTTCACCGTGCGCGCTTTGCCTTCGGTGAGCCCCGATCCCGTGATACCAGACAGCTTTGTTGCCCCTGGACTATTGGTCTGGAATGACGATGGCAGTGCTCTTGGCTGGAGTCGCTGGACCCAGGCCTTGACCCAATTGGGACTGAAACTGGGCGTGGATTATGACATCTACGCAACCAATGGCGCGGCCAATGGGGCAGGCAACGGGCTAGGTGGGCGGGCTGCGGTGGCTCAATTGGCACTGTACGATGTGATGGCCTACACCTCGGGCACCCAGAGCAACTTCACTCTTTCGAACGGCGATCCGTTTGCTGACCACTCTGATGATCTGGGACTGCTGCAGGCATGGTTGGATCTGGGCAGCCGCAATCTGTTCCTGTCGGGCGACAACCTGGCGTTGGATTTGGCAACCACCGGCAGTGCCTCGTTGGAGTTCATGCAGAACGTGATGGGCTTGAACCTGCACAATTGGTCGCTGCGATCCCTGATCGGCAATCAAGTCGCACCAGTGGTGGCGGCCTTGCCTGGTAACGCCGTGGTGCCGGATGCCTCCCAGTGGTTGGCCTACGGGAGTTGCGACTTTCTGAACAATTTTGACGCCGTCTCACCCGCGGGGGCGGCTCTGTCCCTGGCCGAATTCACCGGCAGTGGTGGCCAGACCGGAGCCTATTCCTATTCCGCAGCCACCCTGAACCTGCTGCCGGTCAACAGTGGCCGGGTGATCTCCCTGCCTTACGACTTGCAGTTCGTCACCACAGTTCCAGGTGGCACCAAAGCCGCCGCGCCGCTGACGGCCAGAGCCGAATTGCTCGGCAATATTTTAAATTTTCTCGGCTATGACCTCGGCGCTGGCTCCGGTCCCACGGATGTTCCGGGCGTTGCGCCCTTTGCCGTCGCCAACTACCCCAACCCCTTCAACCCCCGCACCACCATCCACTACCAGTTGCCCCAATCCGGCCACCTGACCCTGAAAATCTTCGACCTCCGCGGCCACTGCGTCCGCACCCTGGTCGACGCACCCACCCCGGCCGGCCCCGGCCAAGTCATCTGGCAAGGCCAAAACGACCAGGGAATCCCCGTCGCCAGCGGCACCTACTTCTACCAGGCCCAATATGACAACCAAGCCAAAACCGGAAAAATGTCCCTCCTCAAATAGCCCCCCCAGAACCCTCAGCCCCAAGCCACCAATGCCCACCACCGCACAATTATACAGCAGGCGGATATGTCTGAGCATGGGTTGTGTTGCATCTGCACCATTTTTGTAATCCACAGGGAGGGCCCAAAGGGCCCGAACCGAGGACATCAAAAATGGTGCAGATGCAACACAACCCATGCTCTTACGTATCCGACGGCATTGACATAGCCAAGGGGGAGTGCTAGCCTGTGGTCAAGATTCCCACCCCTTTTCCGCAGGCCGTTTGAGCTGAAGTGTTCAATAGTTGTTCCGATGGCCATGTGTATTTCGTAAGTCGCTACCTGGTTAAGCGTTAAAAGCGTTGGCCGGGTCCGTTTTGTGCTGTCCTGACTCCTTGGAGGGAGCAGGGCTCAACTGTGGAGGCGTCCATGCCCGCGAAATCTCGCATCCTGAACCTGGTATTGGTGGCCACTGTGCTGCTGACAGCTGGCTTTGCCAGCGCCCAGACCTACCTCGATCTCGAGGGTCAAATCCAGGAATTCACCCTCGACAACGGGGTCAAATTCATCGTTCTGGAGGATCACGACGTTCCCGTGTTCTCCTTCCGCACATTCATCAACGTGGGCAGTGCCAACGAGGTCCGGGGCATCACCGGGCTGAGCCACATTCTCGAGCACATGGCCTTCAAGGGCACCGCTGAGATCGGCACCACCGACTACAAAAAAGAGATGAAGGCGATGGCTCAGGAGGACGTGGCTTTTGCCGCCCTCAAGACTGAGCGCCTCAAAGGCGAGCACGCTGATCCGGCACAGCTGGAAACATTGGAAGCCGACTTCACGGCGGCCAAGGACGCTGCCCGTGAATTTGTCGTCACCAACGAGTTCGGCAGCATCGTCGAAAACAACGGTGGCCAGGGCATGAACGCCTACACCAGCAGTGATGTGACGGTGTACCACTACAACATGCCGAGCAACCGGCTCGAGTTGTGGGCCTACATCGAGGGCTCCCGCATGGGCCGTCCGGTCCTGCGCGAATTCTACACGGAAAAAGATGGTCCGGTGACCGAAGAGCGCCGCATGCGCACGGACAACAATCCCATCGGCCGCATGATCGAGCAGTTCCAGAATCTGATGTTCATGGCCAACGGGTATCACCACTCGACCATCGGCTATATGTCCGACATCCAGAACATCAGCCGTGACGACTGCCAGAAATACTTCGACGAGAACTACGTGGGTTCGAACATCGTAGTGACCGTCGTGGGCGACGTGAAAATCGACGACGTCAAGAAGTTCGCCAAGAAGTACTTCATGGAGATCCCGGCTGGCGATCCCCAGCCCGTGGAAACTTTCGAGCCGACCCAGCTGGGTGAGAAGCGCTTGGTCATGAAAGACCCCTCGCAGCCCATTTTTGTCGCTGGCTACCACATCGAGAACGTGCGCGATGCCGACTGGCCCGTGTACGAAGTGATCGGTGATGTTCTGGGGCAGGGCCGTACCAGCCGCCTGCACAAGAGCCTGGTCAAGGAACAGCAGATCGCCGTTCAGGCCATGACCTTCCCCGGTTTTCCCGGCCAGAAGCACCAGACCGGTGTCATCGTCTTCGGCATACCCGTCAAGGGCAAGACCGGTTATGACCTGGAAGAAGCCATCTACACCGAGATCGACAAGATCGTG
The DNA here is from genome assembly GCA_030632925.1 of Candidatus Krumholzibacteriia bacterium. Classification (GTDB taxonomy): domain Bacteria; phylum Krumholzibacteriota; class Krumholzibacteriia; order LZORAL124-64-63; family LZORAL124-64-63; genus JAGRNP01. The sequence continues at coordinate 6,637 of DAOVTU010000070.1, forward strand.
GCCGATGGCATCACGGCCGATGAGTTGGAGGGTGTCAAGCAACGGACCCGCGCCAACTTCATCCGTGGCCTGCAGGGCAACAGCGGTATGGCCAGCCAATTGGCCTGGTACCAGACATTCCACGGCAACTGGCGCGAGCTCTTCAGCGAGGTCGAGCGCATCGAGGCCGTGACCCTGGACGACGTCAAACGCGTCGCCGGTGAAGTATTCGTGCCGTCCAACCGGACCGTTGGCATCATTGAAACCGAAGAGACGGACTCCTAGGAGACCCGTGACCTCGCCATAGCGAGGTCAGGAAAGGAAACAGCATGCAACGCATGAATCGTAACGCGGGTCTTACACTCCTGGTGTTTGTCTTTGCCATGATGGTTGTCGCACCGACGGCCATGGCCAAGAAGCCCTGGGAGAAAATCAAGATTCCCGAATTGAATCCCATCGTGATGCCGGCCTACGAGCGGGTCGAGCTGGACAACGGGATGATCCTGTATCTGGCTGAAGATCACAAATTTCCCCTGGTCGAGCTGAGCGCGACCATCGACGTGGGCAATTTCTACGAGCCCGCGGACAAGGTCGGACTGGCCGGCATGACCGGTACGGTCATGCGCTCGGGTGGCACTGCCACTCGCAGTGGCGACGACATCGACGAATTGGTCGAAGCCCGTGGCCTGTCGGTCGAAACCTGGATCGGGGCCTCCAGTGGTGGCGCCTACCTGTCCGCCATGAAAGAAGATACGGACTTCGGTCTGGAGCTTCTGGCGGACATCCTGCGCAACCCGGTTTTCCCGGACGACAAGATCAAGCTGGCCAAGGAGCAGGTCAAAGCCGGCATCTCTCGCCGTAACGATGAGCCTTCGGGCATCGCCCGTCGCGAAGCCATGAAGGCTGTTTTCGGACCAGACCATCCCATGGCCCGTACACCGGAATACGATTCCATCGCCTCGGTGACCAGCCAGGATATGGCCGATTTCCACGCCGACTGGTTCCATCCCGACCGCATGTATCTGGTCGTGATCGGTGACTTCGACAGCAAGGAAATGATCGCCAAGATCGATGCCGTTTTTGCTGGCTGGGAAAAAGCCACCAAGCCGCTGCCGGCCGATCCGGAAATCCCGGCCTATCCGCGCACGGTCAACGTGGTGGACAAGGACGACCTGACCCAGACGACCGTCTTCATGGGGCACAAGGGCATCCGGGCGGATGACCCCAACTACGCCGGCGTGCAGGTGGCCAACCGTGTTCTCGGTGGTGGCTTTGCTTCGCGCCTGTTCAGTGAAGTGCGCAGCCGCCAGGGCCTGGCCTACAGTGTGGGCAGCAGCCCCGGCACGGGTTTCCGCAATCCCGGTCTGTTCCTGGGCTTCACCATGACCAAGAGCGAGACCAGCGAGAAGGCCACGTCCGCGGTTTTGTTCGAAATGAATAAGATGATCACCGAAGAGGTCACCGACGCGGAGTTGGCCCAGGCCAAGGACTCGATCCTGAACTCGGAAGTGTTCAGCTACGATACCAGCCGCAAGATCCTGGACCGTGCGGTCATGTTCGAGCGCTATGGTTACCCCAGCGATTTCCTGCAGACCTATCAGGAAAACGTGAAAAAGATGACCAAGGCCGATGTCTTGGCCGCCACCCAGGCCGTCTGGCATCCCGATGACATGACGATCCTGGCGGTGGGCAACTATGCGGACTTCGACGGTGATTTCACCAGCTATGGTCCCGTGACCATGGTGGACATCACGATCCCCGAAGCTTCGCTGGATATCCCGATGGCCACGCCGATCAGCCTGGAGAAGGGCCGTGCCCTGATGATGGCTTCGGCTGAGGCGGCTGGCGGGCTGAAGAAGCTGACGAGCCTGAAATCCTATGCCGAGGTCATGGTGCTCGATGCCACCATCCAGGGCATGGACCTGACGTTCACCATCGAGAAGACCGTGGTTTTCCCGGACAAGATGCATCAGGTACAGAAAACGCCTTTCGGAACCATGAAAAGTGTTGTCGCCGGTGATACCGGTTGGGCCGAGTCGCCCATGGGCAACAAGGACATGGAGCCGGCTGAGTTGGCGTCGGCCAAGGAAGAATTGAAGACCGATACCATGGGCATCATGCGCAACATGGACGACTTCACCTTCCAGGCCCTCGAGCAACGGGCCGTTGAAGGCACGATGTGCAATCCGGTCTATGTGACGGGTGTCGGCGATGACTACCGGATCATGTTCCTGAATGCCGAGGACAACCGCGTGGTCATGGTGCAGCAGCCCGGGTTGAACCCGGCCAGCGGTGCTCCGGTGACCCAGAAGCTTTACGTGGACGAGTACCTGGAAGCCGATGGGCTGGTTGTGCCGAAGAAGGTGCGCATCACTTATGATGACGAGCCTTTTGGTGTCGGGACGGTGGAGTCTTTCCAGGCCGACCCGAAGGTCGATATGGGACTGTTCACCAAGTAGTTCTCTGCGTGGTAATTTGATCAGTTGAGTCAGAGGCGGTTCCCTGGTGGGGCCGCCTCTTTTTAGTTCGTTTGACCGTGGGGATACCAGCTGGTAATCTGTGGTTGCTTAAAGTAATAGCTGCTTCACGGTCTACCCGAGAGATGAGAAATGAAGTGCGCGAGCTTCGCCATTCCTCGGGGGTGTCGCCAATGAAGCAGCTATGTTTTTACATCATAGCACATAAACCCGTATGAAATCTAGTAAAATAATGCATATGGTGATACAGGTGTCCTAAGGTACAGTTTTGCGCAGTGGCCCGAGTCATGGAGGAAAC
>DAOVTU010000429.1 GCA_030632925.1 Candidatus Krumholzibacteriia bacterium
CCTGACCACGGGTGTGGGCCAGCCACCAGGTCCCGCAACAATACGCCCAGGCTATACACATCACTGGCGGTGCTCAATGGCTCGCCGTTTAGCTGCTCGGGCGAGGCGTACCCCGGTGTAAACATCTTGTGCCGCAGGTGTGGGTCAGCGCCTTCATCTTCTGCTTCAAGTCCGCGCGCGAGACCGAAGTCCAGCAATTTCAAATCACCTTCGGCGGTGACCAGGATGTTTGACGGTTTCAAATCGCAATGCAGAACCAAACGGCGGTGGGCAGCGGCAACGACGTTGCATACTTCGGCAAAAAGATCCAGGCGCTCGTTCAGGCCGGCTTCGACGCAGTGATCCACCAATGTGCGCCCCACCACCTTTTCCATGACGATATAGGGATGGCCTTCGTTGTCGAGGCCGCCGTCAAAAAGGCGGGCAATGCCGGGGTGGTCGAGCCGCGCCAGGATCTGGCGTTCGGCTAAAAAGCGGTCTCGCAGGGGGTGGTCCGCGCTGATGGCCAACATCAATTTGATGGCCACGTCGGCTTCGTACTGGCCGTCGGTGCGGCGGGCGCCATAGACAACACCCATGCCGCCCTCGCCCAAAATTTCGGTCAATTCATAGGGCCCCAGTTTCTGACCCAACCGCGATTCCGGTTGCCAGCTTTCGGCCGCTTCGGCGATCAGGCCGGCTGCCGTTTCACCGGCTGGTTGGGCCATAAAGCCCGAACTTTGTTCCGAGGCCAACAGGAATTTGCGCACATCGGCGATCAGCTTTTCATCACCGGCGCAGGCTGTTTGCAGCCGGGTTTCGCGCTCATTTTCAGGGAGGTCCAGGATGATATCGAGGACGGCGTCAACCCGCTGCCAATGCTCAGGAGTCCAGGATTCCATGGTCACTCCGGGTCACCCTCTCCGGTCGCATCGCCCAGCATCTGGTGCAGAATCGTGCGCGCCTTGATCCAGTCACGGCGAACGGTGCGGTCCGAAATATTCAGGGCCAGCGCTGTTTCTTCTTCGGTGAAGCCGGCAAAAAATCGGCATTCGACCACCTGAGCCAAACGCTCGTCCAGTTCGCCCAGACGGCTCAGCGCCGCGTCGACGGCGAGCAGTTCATCGGCCTGGGCACTGATCACCGCGTGGTGCTCCTGCATCGTCACCTGCACTTGTCCGCCGCCGCGCTTGGCGGCCTGATTGTGCCGGGCCAGATCGATCAGGATGTTGTGCATGACGCGCGCATAGACCGCCAGGAAATGGCCACGGTCGTTCCAGGCCAGTTGGGTTTGGTCCACAAGTTTCAGGTAGGCTTCGTGAACCAGGCCTGTTGTATGCAGCGTGACCATGCCGCCCCGGATGCGCAATTGCCGGCGAGCCAATACGCGCAGATCGTCATACATAATCGCCACCAGATCCTCGAAGGCCGACTTGTCGCCGGATTCGATGTCAAGGAGCAGGCGTGTGACTTGGGGCTGGGTGGACACGGAATATATCCTTCTTCATAAACGGTGTGATTCAACTCATTCATGATACCCGATTTGCAGGGATCCGGGCACTCTTGTTACCGGATGATCGGCGGGAAACAGAGGTTTGTTGAGTAATTCTGTCCGGAATTTCTGGCCAATTACGGTAATAGAGATAGACGATACCCTGTTTTGCCCCGTCCGGAGCCATAAATCGGAGAGAATAATGAATTTCCGCACCGCCCTTCTTGTTGTCCTGTCGGCGCTTACGATAGCATCGCCTGTCCTGGCCGAGGATACGGCCGAAACCTACCGCCAGCCCAATTTGATGGAAATGAATGAGGAACAGGTCGCCCAACTGTCGCCCATTTTGCAGCAAATTCACGGCGTATTGGCAGCGCATTTGGTGGAAACGGTCGCCCTGACTGCCAAAATTGAGGCCAGCGATGCACCACTCGAGGTGCGCGCGTTGGAACAACAGATCGGCACCGCGAAACTTGACGTCGAAATTCACATCCTGGAAATCCAGGCCGAGTTCGCCCGCAACGAAGGCAGAATTGCTGAGGCAAAACAATTCGCTGACCTGGCCGAAAACCTGCGCCATCCCGCCCCTCGTGAGGCCGTCGCCGCGACTGCTCAACGGCAGGAGGTCAGCCGATGAAAACGCGCAATATCCTGTTTGTCCTGATAATCGCACTGGCCGCAAGCAGCAATGCGATAGCCTCGGTTTCGCCGCCAATCAAGATCAGCCGCGAGGGCACCCCGACGTATGCCGAAGCCGGCACGCCCTATACTGGCAATTTCCTGATTCAAACCAAAGCTCCTCTCGGAGTGGAACTGTTCGCAGTGGCCGGCGAGGGGTGGAGCAATACCTTTATTTCGGCGCCATCCTTTGTCTCCATGGGGAACGATGATTCCTACGAAGTGTCCTTTGGGGGCACGCCCTCGCCTACGGCCGGATCTTTGTATCTGGAGTACGCAATTGATGGCAAGAGCGCCCGCCAGGTCCTGGATCTCGGGCCGCGAGGGTCAGCCAAGCGACGTCAGGTTGCCGCGGTCTTCACGCCCATGCCGGATCGCTCTTTCATAAAATCAAATTCCGACAACAGTGAGCACCTGGAGCCAATACCACCGCCAAAATACAAAGTCCGCGCACCGGAATTGAGGACCGTCTTTGATGAAAGCGATGACATGGGCGGCAACGCGGAGAAGCGAAGTTGGACCATAACCGTGACCGGCCGGGTGCATTTTATCCTGCCGGCATGGGACGATGAATTCAACGACTTCGAAACTCAGCCTCGGGATCCCAGCCGCGGTGCACGCGGAGCCACCGTTCGCGTGTGGGACGAAGACACGGGTTTCGACGAATTCCAGGGTGCCGATCTGACTGATGACGATGGCAATTTTTCCATCACCTTCACCTGGGACCCCTGTTTTGCCTGTGACTCCACTCCTGATCTCTATATCGAAATCGAATCCTCCAACAACCGCATCGAGGTGGAAGATTCCGTCTGGGAGACCAACTACACCATGGAGTCGAGCACCCGCGATGACTACACGGGCAGCAATCTGAACATTGGCGACTACCGATTCGCGGACGAGGACCTGCAACCGGTGCTGTTTATCCTGACCCATGCCACACGGGCTTTTGACATGATTGTGGATGAATCCGGACGCACCCAGGACACCGTCGACTACCAATTTCCCGGCAATGGAAACTACTACCTGACGCTGTGGGAAGAGATCCACATTTCCCAGGCCAGGGGTTTCAATTCCGGGACTGTGGTCCACGAGTACGGCCACCACTTTATCGAGAACTATGGTGACTGGGGCAGCATGGACACCTGCAACGGCGTTTGTGACAATGATCCCAACTTCGTCGAAGAGTTGTTCGGCTCGTGCGGGCACTGTGGTTGGTGCGCAGAGAATTCCGGTGTGGCCTGGAATGAAGGGTTCCCCCAATGGCTGGCCGACCTCTACTCGCGGGACCACGTGAACAATCAAGGCTATCTGCCTGCCACCTACCGCATCGTGGAAACTACCAAGTCCTGTGATGATACCAGCCCGCCCGACAGTTTCAATGCGACCGAGAACCGTGTCGCGTCCATGCTCCGCGATCTGGAGGACGCCGCAGCAGACAACGATTCGACCAATTCGCCATACCCGGATGCCATGAACGGTTCGGCCGGCTGGATTTTTGCCGTTGCGGATCTGGACGAACCCATCAGCGGCGTTGAGTTTTTTCTGGATTATCGTGCGCGGTACAACCCACCCGAACCACAACTGTGGGAAACCGTGACCAACGCCGGTTACCCCAACTACGACAATACGCCGCCCAGCGCGCCGCCGAATTTCATTTCCCAGTCCCACACAGTGGGCGTGCCTACGCCAGCGCGCAGGATTTTCATCAACTGGGACGCAGCCGTGGA
>DAOVTU010000545.1 GCA_030632925.1 Candidatus Krumholzibacteriia bacterium
GTCCCCTTACGAGCGGGGGATTTAGGGGGGTAAAGCCTGGAACTGTGTAAGCCCTATATTGAAGAAGCCGAGTTTTTAGCTCGGTTTCTTTGTCACAATCTCTTTTTGAGCGGTGTTTTATTAGTGAGTGCGAGAAAGCAAGTGATTATCACTGACAATGCTGACTTGCACCGAGGTACCCGGTGACCGTGACTGCCGATAAATTTCGTTCTCATACCGCACAAGCGGATGCTGTTGCAGATTTCGAGACCCTGTTTCGGGAGCACTGGCCGCGCGTCTATGGGATTACCTATCGCATTGTTGGCGATCATGGTGGGAAGCTTGGCCGGATGTGGTGGCGATGGAGCAGCTGACAGCACCGAAGCCCGCAAACTGGTGATCATCGGCGTGGATTCGGCCGACTGGTCGCTGTGGCGTCCGATGCTGGACGAGGGCCGCCTGCCGCACCTGCGCAAGTTCATGGGCGAGTCGGCTTACGGCCGGATGAAGACGTTTTACCCCCTCGAAAAATCTCCCCTGTTGTGGGCCAGCATCTGCACCGGCGTGAAACCCGAAGTGCACGGCATCAACAACTTTGTCGACGGCTCGGACCAGAAGCCGGTCAATAGCAGCGCCTGGTATGCGCCCGCGCTGTGGGACATTCTCGGTGCCGCCGACCTGTCCACCGCCGTGATGGGCATGTGGACCACCTATCCCGCCCGCCCGATCAACGGCGTGATGGTCAGCGACTACTTGCCGTATGGGCATGGCCGCGAAAAGGCTCTGGCCAATCTGGCTTATCCCGATTCTCTTTCGCCCATCGTCAGCAAATTGCGGGTCGATCCGGATGCCCTTGGCGCCGATGACCTGGGTCGCTTCATCGACGGGGCGAAGCTGGCCGAGTTGGAAGAAAAATACCCCAACGACATCCGCAAATTGCGCGACATTTTTGCAGCGGATCTGGGCTATCTGAATGTTTCGCGACAATTGGCCAAGGACCGGGACTTCGACCTGTTCTTTTTCTACCTGCGCGGACCCGACATGATCAGCCACCACTTCTACGAATTTCTCAAGCCTGACAACATGCGCCGTGCACCGGATACGGACCGCATGGTGGCCTTTGCCGAGGTCGTCGAAAAATATTACGACTGGTCGGACGAAGTGGTGGGCGAAGTGCTGGGTTGGTTCCCCCCCGAACGCCAGGCGGTCATCCTGTCGGACCACGGTTTCTACGGTCCGCGCCGCACCGGCAACAAGGGCACTCACGAACACAGCGAGTGGGGCGTTTTCCTGGTGCGCAGCCCGCTCTACACGCCGGGCCACAAGTTTGGTCACCTAAATCTGTTGGACATCTGCCCGACTTTCCTGGCCCTGATGGGCCTGCCGCCGGCCCAGGACATGCCGGGGGTTATCCTGAGCGATGGGTTGACGGACCTGGGCCAGCAAAGGGTGCCGAAGATGGAAAGCCAGCGGGTGGAAACCTACATGCCGTTGCGTCCGGCAGATGGGCCGGCCGGTGAGCGCGACCCGGCGGTGGATGAGGAAATTCGCAAGCAGTTGCGGTCGTTGGGCTACATCAACTGATCAGTGGGAAATTCAGAACTGCCGCAGCCAATCTTTGGCTTCCTGCAGGTCGCGGAATACCCGCAGATTCACACCGATTTCTTCGCAGTGGATGCCGATCATGCGCCCGATGCCGAACTTGACGTCACTGTCGACATAGAGCGCGACCTGGGGTTTGATATGCGGCAGGGTGTCGGCCAGGGATTGGGCCATGTAGGGCACTTCTTCGGCCGGGGGTGCGAATGGCGAGCTGGGGTCGGAGATCAGCAGTGCTGGTGAGCCCTGGCCAGGAAAAGATTTCAAGCCATCTTTCACAACCTGTCGGGCTTCTTCGAGGGTAAACGAGCCTTCGCACTCGAGTATGAGCAGGCCGTCTTCGTGCAGGTACGATACGCCCAATATTATCCCCCTGTGTTATGAGCAGTAGTCATTGCTATCAGATGTTATTCAAATGACTGAGCTATGTCAATAGCGTCTCAGGCTAATACATAAAAAAGGGACCCGGCTTTCCAGGTCCCTCAATGGTCATGCATTTTCGGTCAAACAGTTTGGGCCGGATCAGCCGTTCTGCTTCTCTTCCAGCACCTTCTGGAAACGCACCAACTGTTTCTGGAAGTCTTCATTCTCCGGGACCAGCTCAACAGCCCGTTCCATGTGGGCAACGGCCTCATCGCAGTTTCCGAGCTTATTGCAAATTTCTGCCACGGTATCGAGGATGTTGGCGCGGTTCCCGTCGGAGTCCGCCAGCTCGACACCCTTGAGGGCCAACTGCTGGGCTTCTTCCAGGTTCAGGTCGTTTTCGAAACACCACCAGGCGAAATTGTTCAATTTATCAGCGTTCTCCATCCAGCCTTCCGAAAGCGTGGACCGGAACAACTTCAAGGCCTTGTCATTGTCCTTCTCCACCAGCAGAGCGTAGTCGATCTCCAGGTGGGTGCGGCTCTTCAGGACGCCTTCGTCGGTCGAGCCTTCGGAGGCTTTCAGCGCCGCCTCGATGTAGGGGATCGCACGTTCGGAGACACCAGTTTGGCGGGCCATGTTGCGCACCATCAGGGCCAGTTCAACCTTCTGCTCGGGCGAAGGGTCGGTCTTGGTCAGAGCCAACTGCGCCTCTTTTTCGACTTCGTCGAAGGTGAACGCGCCACCCCGGGAGCCGTAGTACATGAAGGTCAGGATCTGTTCGGTGTATTCGGCAGTGCCGGCGGGATTCAACTCGCGGGCCTGGCGGTAATAACCGACCGCACCGGCGAAGTCGTAGGACGTCGAGGCGTCGTTGGCCAGGCAAACTGCCAGATCAGCGGTGGGCTCAGCGTCGAAAGCCTTCTTCTTCTCAGGGATGGTGCGCGGATCCGCGGCAGCCATCAGGGCGGTCTGGGACCAGTTCTCGGGCCCACCGTAGCCGACCCAGCTGTCGGTGACTTCACCCTTGCTGTTGATGGCCACAAACGTGGGGTAACCACGGACTTCGTATTTTTTGGCGAGCTCGATGCCCTCGCCTTTTTCACAGTCGATCTGGTAGAGGATGAAATCCTCCATCGCGGCCTTGATTGTGGCGTCTTCGTTCACCGCACGGGCGAACACTTTGCAGCTGGGTCACCAATCGGTGTAGAA
>DAOVTU010000029.1 GCA_030632925.1 Candidatus Krumholzibacteriia bacterium
GGGATCAGTCCCACGTACCAGAACAGCGCGGAAACCGTGCCGTAGATGCTGACCGCGAACACGTCCCACAGCAGCGGGCTGCGGAAGTTGGGCCACATGGCCTGGTAGTTCGGAATCGGGAACAGCCAGTAGACAACCCAAACGCGGCCGACATGAATACCGGGGAAAATCCCGGCACAGATGACGGCGAAGATTGTCATCGCTTCGGCAAAACGGTTGATGCCGGTGCGCCATTTCTGACGCAGCAAAAACAGAATGGCCGAGATCAACGTGCCGGCGTGGCCGATGCCCACCCAGAACACGAAGTTCACGATGGCCCAACCCCAACTGACCGGATTGTTCAGACCCCAGACTCCCACACCCTTGACAAAAAGGTATCCGATCATCAGGAAGAGAATGCCCGTCAGGCCGGTGGTGAACGCGAAAGCCACGTACCAGGCCAGAGGTGTTTTTCTCTCCAGCACAATGTCCGATACCAACTCCGTGATCGAAGTCAGGTCATGGTCGCCCAAAACCAGTTCAACCGGCTTGGTCGGGTCGTCGATTGTGTTGTCAAAAGGGTCGGTGACCGACGATTTCATACTTCAGGCTCCAGTTCCGTTTTTACGGCTTCCCGGTAACGCAACGATTTCTGTTTTCCCGATCGCGGGGCCCGCAGGCCACCGCTGCTATATTTCTATCCGTGGCCCTGCTCGGCGTGGCCACCCTGCTCTTCACCATGACCTGCATCATGACCACCACCGTGCGCCTCGGCCGGCTCGATGGCCAGATTCGGGTTCCGGATGCGGGCCATGTAGAAGGTGCGGGGCTTCAGGTGCAGGTAGTTCAGCAAGTCGTACGACCGGCTGGCTTCGCGCAGCTTGCTGACCCGGCTGTCCTTGTCATTCAGATCGCCAAAGACGATGGCATCGGAGGGACAGGTCTGGGCGCAGGCCGGCGTCACGTCGCCATCCTCGATGCCACGACCCTCGACCCGGGTATCCACCCGCGCCGTCTCGATGCGCTGCACGCAGTAGGTGCATTTTTCCATGACGCCGCGCGAACGCACCGTCACGTCCGGATTCAGGACCAGACGCTGGGTCTCGGTCAAATCCTCAAAATTGTTGAACCAGTTGAAGCGCCGCACTTTATAGGGGCAGTTATTGCTGCAATAACGCGTGCCCACGCAGCGGTTGTACACCATCGCGTTGAGGCCTTCATCGGTGTGCATGGTGGCCGCCACGGGGCAAACCTGCTCGCAGGGAGCCATCTCGCACTGGGCACAACCCACCGGTTGCTGGGCCACCTTGGGAGCGTCCATGTCGCCCATGAAGTAGCGGTCCATCCGGACCCAGGACATTTCACGGCCACGGGCGACCTCGTCCTTGCCCACGACCGCGACGTTGTTCTCGGCCTGACAGCCGACCACACACGCGTTGCAACCGTTGCAAAGGTTCAGGTCGATGGCCATGCCCCACTTGTAACCCGTGTACTCCCACTCTTTCCAGAGCGACTCAAGCGGCGGACTGTGGATGCCCAGATGATCGACGAAGTTCTCGTCGGCCTTGTACTCTTCCAGGTTGCCTTCGCGCACCAGATTCGGCACGCGTTTCTGGATCTCGTCGGCGCCGGCCTGGTCAATGGCGTGGTGATCCTGGGTGGTGGCCAGCAGGTAGGTTTCGCCGGTTTTGGTCAGCTTCAGGCCCGTGCCGTGATGCTGGTTTTCCCAGGTCCGCAAGGCATAGGAGTTGAAGCCTGCGCCATTGCCCACGCGGCCGGCGTCATCGCGACCGTAACCCAAATTGACCGTGACCGAATACTTGGCCTGGCCGGGCAACACATAAACAGCCATGTCCAACTGACGGCCCTGGTAATCCATGGTCACCATGTCGCCGTGCTTGATGCCGGTCTCGTTCGACAGCGCCGGACTGATCAAGGCCGCGTTGTCCCAGGTCAGCTTGGTCATGAAGTCGGGCATTTCCTGGAGCCAGGCGTTGTCGGCAAAGCGGCCGTCAAACGTGGACTGATCCTGCATGAAGCAGATTTCCAGGTTGTCCGCAGTTAAAGTCGAGCCGTGGCCCGGTGCCTTCAGCGGCGATCCCGCCAAAGCCAACTGTTGGCCGTGGGCCTGGCCACTGTCGCGGCGGAAGCCGTCATGAATGAAGGCGCGCCATTTTTTCTCGAAGCCGTTGTTGTCTACCGGAGCGGCACCGTTGCCACCGGTCATGGCGTAGAAACTGTCGCGGGCAATTTCATAACCCGAGCGCGGCGTGGTGTCGGCCAATACGCTTAGCACTTCGTTGACGCTCTTGCCGTCATACAAAGGCGCGATCAGCGGCTGCACCGACATGTGGGTCATGTCCCAGCCCATGGCGTCGCCCCAGCTCTCGAGGTAGTGAGCCTGCGGGATGTGCCAGGTGCTCTGAGCACTGGTGGCGTCATTGCGCGTCGCCAAGTGGATGCGGTGCTTGGCCTTGAGCATGGCCTCGCCAAACTTCAAATCGACCGGCGCGTTGTAGACGGGGTTGCCGCCCAGAATCACCAGGGTGTCGATGTTGCCCTTGTTCAGGTTCTGAACCAACTCGGGCAGGAAGCGGATTTGCGGCGTATTGATGGGCAGGTAACTGATGGCGTGGCCCGTATTGCCCAGCGCCTCGTTCAGCACGTGCAGCAGGGCGTGGGTATCGCCATCCTGCCGGATGCCCGCCAGCAACAGACCATGGCCACGATGGGCCATCAGGTCCTTGGCCAGCTCGGCGATGTGCTCGCCACCGGCGTGATGTCCACGCCATTTCGTGAGTTCACCACGGTCAACGCCCGCGCCTTGGGGCAGGGGCAGCCCTTCACCCAAAACCAGCTCAGCCGCCAACGCCCACACGGCCGCGGCGATGTCGCCCGACGCGGTTGGGAAGCGGTGGTCGGCCATACCGCCGGTGATGCTATATGTGTTCTCGAAGCAGTACAGGCGGTTCATGTGTCCGTCTTCGGGACGACGTCCGGCCGAGAACTGCTTGCTATTGCGCAGAGCCGTCGGATGGTCCTGCAGCATGTTCGCGTCGAAGTCGACAATCACCTGGGCCTGATCCAGATCCAACTGGCTCAGTGCACCGGTACCGAAGGCCTTCTTGGCGCCCATCATCTCGTTGACGCGGCACACCGGCTCCCACAGGTAGATGCCCGCACCGGCCTGGCCGAGGCGCACCATCAGGCCGTTGGTGGCTGGCGATGTCGAGGCCCCATTGAGGATCGCCACGCGACCCAGGTTGCCACTGACATTGGCTTGCGCGAAGGCTGTAAAATCTTCCCAGGACGCATGTTTCCCGTTGGCACCCAACAACTTCTGGCTGCGGTCCGGATCATAGACATCCAGCACGCTGGCCTGGGCGAAGGCGCTGGTGGCGCCCTGGCTCAAGCCAAATTCGGGGTTGCCATCGATCTTGATCGGGCGGCCGTCGTAGCTGGTGGCCATGACACCCAATGCAATTGGGCCGAGCTCCATCGTGGTCGCAAACTGCATCGGCTTGCCCGGAATAACGCCTTCGGGGCGCGCGGCAAAAGGCACGATTTTTTCTTCGGGCCAGCGGCAACCGGTCAGCGAGGCCATGGCGATCGAGGCGGACATGACCTGCAGAAAACGCCGGCGGGTCAACCCATCGGCCGGGGCATCAATGCCCGCGGGAAATTCGTTCTCCACCTGGCTGCGATACTCGTCGGTATCGGCCAGTTCCTGCAGGCTGCGCCAGTAGTTCTTTTCGTGGCCGGGGCCACCGCTGCTCTGCACGTTCTTCATCTCGGACATTCTAAACCTTCCCTGACGACGACACCTACCGGTGGCAGGTCGTGCAGTCGGTGGACGGATTGATGTTGTGTTCGGCCCGCAACTGGGCACCCAAAACAGCCGGATCTCCCGCGGGAGTCCAGGTCATGTCGGTCACGAATTCCTGGGGACGCAGATTCGCATCGGGATTGCGATGGCACTCGATGCACCACCCCATGGTCAGCGGCTCGGTCTGTTCCACGACGGCCATGCGGTTGACCTGGCCGTGGCAACTCACGCAGCCCACACCCGACTGGATGTGTCCCGCATGGTTGAAATACACGAAGTCCGGCAGGTCATGAACGCGGACCCAGGGGATGGGCTCGCCGGTGGTCGCGCTCTCACGCACCATCGCCAACTGCGCGCTCTCGGTCTTGACCGTGGCGTGGCAGTTCATGCAGGTCGCTGTCGCCGGCAAAGTGGCCTTGGCCGTGGTTTCCACGCCCAGATGGCAATAACGGCAATCAATGCCGAGATCCCCCGCATGCAGCGCATGACTGTAGGGCACCGGTTGTTCGGGCGCGTAGCCCATGGCCGACATTTCCGGCGAAAATACGCCGGTGATCAACACCACTGCATACAGCAGTCCACCCATTGCCAGAAGAGCCGTGCCCTCGCGCAACAGGTTCACCCACTTGGGGAAAACAAACTTGTCCGTGGTATTGTCAGTACCAGTGGTGTTGTCAGGACCCTGGTCCTGGTTCTGATCAAAATTTTCCGGAGCCAAGCGACTCTCCCCCTTCATCCACGATGAAAGTTGAAGCGCTGTCCCAGGGCTTTAAGCGCTGGAACGTGCGGGATTCACGCATTATTCAATTCTGGTTTTCTCTGGCGGATCGGGCAGATAATAATGCGGTGTCGGAATCCTGACAACGGAAAAAACAGGACCAAATGGGCGGTTTTAAGCAAAAACCCCATTCGCCCCTCTATTTAACGAAAGAACTCCAACTGGCACAGACGGGCCAATACTCGGGCCATCAGACCAGCGCTCGGGTCATTGGAAAGGAACCCACCGCCCAAACGCCACCACAAATTCCACTTCAACCCGCTCTATTCAGTCCCCAAAAGTCGGATTGCAAAAGCCGGACTATTAAGGCATCCGCACCCCTTATCGGGACTAAACAGGTCGTCATCATCACCTCAATTGGCCGCAATTTCAACGAGATCTTTTGCCACCGCATTTTTACCACGGCAGACCTCACCTTATTGCAACACCAAATCCGGACGAAAACTATCCGCCTCAGGCCCTAAAAGCAAACCTGACGCGACAATATTTTCCCAGAACCCTGTTCGTGGCGTCTCGTCGAATCTCTCCTACCTTGTCTGCCAAACAAGGAACGCCTCCAACGAAACACGGTACAAATGCAACGGTTGCTGCGAACGGTCGCCCTATTTGCCTTGACCTTGACCCTGATCGGATGCCCCATGAAAGACACCAACGGCAACTCGGACAACAACATGCCGGATGAGTCTACCCTCGGTCCGCGCACCGTTGAGGACATCCGGCGCGACGGCAACCACCTCAGTGACCAGTCTTCATTGTACCTGCTCCAGCACGCCCACAACCCCCTGGATTGGTACCCCTGGGGCGAAGAAGCTCTGGCCCGGGCCAAGGCCGAAGACAAGCCCATTTTCCTGAGCATCGGCTATTCGTCCTGCCACTGGTGCCACGTCATGGAGCACGAGGTCTTCGAAGACGACGAAGTCGCCCAGTTCATGAACGAATATTTCATCTGCATCAAGGTCGACCGCGAAGAGCGCCCTGACCTGGACAGCGTCTATATGGCTGCGGTGCAGGCCATGACCGGCCGTGGCGGCTGGCCCATGTCGGTTTTCCTGACGCCGGACCTGAAGCCCTTCCACGGCGGCACTTATTTTCCCCGCGAGCAATTCATGCAGCTGGTGCACCAAATCACCGAGGTCTACCAGACGCGCCGCGACGACATCGAACAACAGGCCGACCAGGTGGCCACCCGTGTTGCCAGCGAACCGCCCATCACGATTCCCGGCGGCGGGCGAGAACTGGGCGACGATCTTTTGAGCGAAGCGGTCGAGCGCGGCCTCGAAGCCTACGACGCGGTGAACGGCGGCTTCCAGCAGCGCCAGAAATTTCCCACGCCCGTCAAGTGGCGCTTCCTGTTGCACGATTATCGCCGGCGGGGAGATGCCGACCAGGGCGAAAAAATAGCCCACACCCTGACGGCGATGCAGGGCGGCGGCATCCAGGATCATCTGGCCGGCGGCTTCCACCGCTACACCGTGGACCACCGCTGGACAGTGCCCCACTTCGAAAAAATGCTCTACGACAACGGCCAACTGGCCGGACTGTTCATCGAGGGTGGCGTGGCCCTGGAACGGCCCGACTTTACGGCCACAGGGCTGGGCGTACTGGACTTCCTGTTGGACGACATGTGCGGCCAAGAGGGTGGTTTTTATAGTAGTTACGACGCCGACAGTGGCGGCGAAGAAGGCACCTATTACATCTGGTCCATCGCCGACATCAGCGCCGTGGTGGGCGAGGTCGATGGCCCCGTATTGGCCGATGTGCTGGGTGTGGACCAGAAGGGCAACTTCGAACACACCGGCAAGAGCGTGCTCACGCGCCGCACTGACCTGCAGAAAATTGCCGACCGTCACGGGCGGACTCTCGATGAAGTTGAAGGACTTTTTGACCGCCACCGTGAGGCCCTGCGCAAGGTGCGCGACCAGCGCACGCCGCCTGGACTGGACCGCAAAATCATCACCTCGTGGAACGGCCTGACCATCGCCTCACTGGCCCAGGGTTATGCCGTGACGGGGAACGAAAAGTATCTGGACGGCGCCCGCCGCGCCGCCGACTTCCTGCTCACCACACACCGCCGCGACGACGGCACCCTGTGGCGCGCCAGCAACAACGGCCAAGTCAGTGGCGAAGGCATCCTGGATGACTACGCCTTCCTGGCCGATGGCCTACTGGAGTTGTACCAGGTGTCGGGCGAAGTGAAATACCTGGCGGCGGCCCGCGAACTGACCGACCACGCCCGGGAAGATTTCAAACGTGAAGGCGCCGGCTTCTACATGGCCAGCAGCCGCGCCGATGCGCCCCTGGGCCGCACCGTCGACTACTTCGACAGCGTGATTCCCTCGGGCAACGCCATCATGTTCCGCAATCTGGTCAAAATGGCAGCCATCACGGGCGAAACCGTGTACCTGACCGAAGCCCGCGAAGGCCTGAATGGCTGGAGCGGTTTGCTGGACCGCGGCGGGCTGGAATTGGCCGGCTGGCTGGATGCGGTGGCCTGCATTGTGGGGCCCTACTACGACGTGGTGATTGCCGGAGATGATGACGAGGCGTCGCAGCGATTGCGGCGCGCGTTTTTGTCGCGGTTGCCGGCCAGTGCGGTGTTGAGTTCGGTGCCTGCAGCGGGAGCCGACGCTGAATTGTTGGCTCTGGCGCCGGCGTTGGCGGAAAAGAAGGCCATCGATGGGGCCGGTACAGCGTATGTGTGCGAATTTGGGACATGCTTGGCGCCGACTGGTGACGTCGATAAAATGCTGGCCCAGGTATTGGCAGGTTGGAAGAAATAGGGTTGTGCCCCTGAAATTGTGTCCGCCCGAATCTGGGTGTCTTGAGCTGGACGTTTAGAACGGAAATCCCGCACACGTGCGGGATTTCTGCATTTAGAATCAAAACTCCTGGAGCACAACCTAAACCATGTATTTGGTATCAGAGGTGAGGGTGGGATAGGCCCACATCATCTCCTTGAACACCTCAGCCGCCTGCCCACTTTTCATCGCCAGCGCAAACAGGTTGATCATATCCCCCGCGCCATGACCAAACACATGGGCGCCCACGATCATCCCGTCGTAATCAGTCTGCCTTTTGGCCAGCCCCACCTGCTCCCCCCCCCTCCGTTTGTGGTGCTT
Source organism: Candidatus Krumholzibacteriia bacterium (assembly GCA_030632925.1). Classification (GTDB taxonomy): domain Bacteria; phylum Krumholzibacteriota; class Krumholzibacteriia; order LZORAL124-64-63; family LZORAL124-64-63; genus JAGRNP01. Next base: position 7,703 of record DAOVTU010000029.1, read on the forward strand.
GCCTGTCTTCTTGCCCCTTTGCACCTGAACCGACATGCCCTGCTCCTGTGCCTGGTTTTCCGTCAGCCCAACGGTCGCCAATTGAGGCTCCGTGAAGCACACACTGGGCACTGTCGCGTAGTCCATTTCCATCGCCTTGCCGACGATATTTTCGGCCGCCACCTGGGCTTCGCGGTCAGCCACCGGTGCCAAAGCCATGGTGCGCGCGCAATCGCCGACGGCATAGAGACCCGAGTGGCCTTCAACACGCATGTTCTTGCCAACAACCAACCCGCGAGGATCCGCGTCAAGATTCAGCGCCGCGAGGTTCAATTCACCGAGGCTGGCCACCCGACCCGCGGTGACAAAGACGGCCGCAGCTTCGTGCGACTCGCCGTTCTCACAATGCACCTGAACACCATTTTCCGTGCGCACCATCTCCACCGGTTTCTGCCCCGTAAGCACGGCTACACCCGCCTCACGTGAAGCAGCTACTGTCGCATTGACCATTTCCTCATCAAACTGCCGCAACACACGATCGGACTTGTTGAGGATCGTGACCTGCGCGCCATAGGCCGCCGCCACATGGGCAAACTCAAAGGAAATGTAGCCGCCGCCGATAAAAATAATCGAATCCGGCAGTTCCTTTTGAGCCAGAAAGTCATTGCTCGTCAGGCCCAACTCGCCACCCGGAATATCCAGGCGGCGCGGCGTGGCGCCGGTGGCCAGCACGATGTTTTCGGCCTGCAGTTCCACATCGCCAACAGTCAGCCTGCCAGCACTCTCGAAGCGCGCCGTGCCACGATAGAGACTGGCGCCGATTTTATCGTAAAACGCCACCGTATTGCCGGGCACCGCATCGGTGAACTCGCTCTTGAAAGTTGCAGTGTCCGCCCAGTTCAGCTCCGGCGGCCTCACCACGCCCTTGCCCTGCAGGTGCTGCCCAAGGCGGGCCAGTTCGGCCTGCACCACAAAGAATTTCTTGGGCTGACAACCATGCAAGGCGCAAACACCACCGGGCGTGCCCTTCTCCACCACAGCCACCGACTTGCCCGCCTGGCGGCAAATTTTGGCCACGTTGTATCCCGAGGTGCCGCTGCCGACAACAATGACATCGTACTTTTTCATCAAACTTCTCTCTGGTAAAGTTCAGGTTTCCAACTGGGCCAGGCCCTCGCGAATCTGCTCATGGGTAAATCGGGGCGTGATGTGTTGCTGGCAATTCCAGTCGTAGGCCTTGACCGTAAAAACCATCAGGCGCTCCACCGCCGCACCGTACTCAGGGTCGCTCGCCGCAGCGAACAACTCCGGATTTTCGCTCGACTCCACGACCTCGGCTTCGGCCCAGATTTTTAGGCGATTTCGAGACGGATAATCTATGAGGAACAGCACCACCCGACCACCAGCGTTGATGTTACCCACGCTGATGTACTGGCGATTGCCGCGGTAGTCGGCCATGGCCAGGGTGGTCTCGTTGATGACCTTGAGAAAACCCAATGGCCCGCCCCGATGCTGCATGTACGGCCACCCGTTTTCACCCACGGTGGCCACGTAAAAACTGTCCCGCGTTTCGATGAAGGGGATTTCCCGCTCCGTGAGCACGAACCGATCGCCTGAACCCTCCATGGACTCGTTGCCCCGGCGCGAACCGTACTGCTCCTGGGCATCCTTCACGCTTTGGGTGTAGGCCAGATCGGTAAAATTCCGGTTCATGATTTTGCTCCAGGCGCAAACTTGTCATCAATCACCACTTCGGCAGCCGCCAACTGTCCCGGCCGAGCCCAGGCTTCCTTGGTCGCCTTGCCGATGACCACCAACATCGTGATGACGTGATCATCCGGCAGGGCAATCAGTTTGCCAACGGCCTCAAAGTCGAAGCCGTCCATGGGGCACGAATCGTAGCCCATGGCCTTGGCGGCCAGCATCAATGTCTGGGCCGCGATGCCGCACGAGCGCATGGCTTCATCCCGTTGGACCTGATCCTTGTCCTGATAGTACCCACCGGTGGCGCCAACCATAACTTCGGCCACATCGGCGGGCGCGTCGCGCCAGTAACGCTGGGGCTCCTTGGCCCAGGACTTCAGGTCCGCGCACATCACCAGCAGCATCGAAGCATCGGTCACCTGAGCCTGATCCCAGGCCACGGCGCGAATCTCCTGACGCAATTCCGGATTTCGCACCCGCACGAATCTCCAGTTCTGAATGTTGAAGGCCGTCGGCGAGAGCATCGCCAGGCGCAGCAACTCCTGCGCGTCCTGCTCGGGCATTTCAAAGTCGGCATCGTAATGTTTGACGGCACGTCGGGCTTCAATGGCAGCGATCGTATTCATGGGGCTCTTCCTTTTCTTCTGAGGAATGAGAGAGGCGGCGGGGTCGGCCGGTTTGACAGCATAGTCAGACAGCTCCGACCCCACCACGGGTTCAGCGATTGTCAGCCACTTCGGCGGACAGGAATTCGCGAATGAGCTCAGCGATCACCGCGCCGTCTTCCTCCAAGGCAAAGTGACCGGTATCCAGCAAGTGGAACTCGAGATTTTTCAAGTCCCGCTTGTATGGATGGGCACCAGCGGCCGGGAAAATCTCATCGTTCTGTCCCCAGACAATCAGCGTGCGCGGCTGGTGCTCGCGGAAGTAGGCTTGCCACTCCGGATACAGCGGCGGGTTGCTGCCATAGTCATAAAACATCTGCATCTGAATCTCGGCGTTGCCCGGACGGTCGAGCAGGCGCTGGGTCACGTGCCAGTTGTCGGGGCTGATGGTCTCAACGTCGCGCACGCCATTGGTGTACTGCCATTGGGTGGCGCCCAGGGTGATCAGGAAACGCAGGGCGTCTTCATTGGTCATCTCGGGCTGTTGGTAGGCCTTCTTGATGTTCTTCCACCAAGGGTTGTCCAGCCCCTGATTCACGGCCCCGCGATCAACCCAATAGGCCTGGATCGGCTCCCAAAAATCATTGTCGATGCCTTCAACGTAGGCGTTGCCGTTCTGGATGATGAGCGCGTCAACCCGCTGGGGATGTTTGGCGGCCAGGCGGAAGCCCACCGGCGCACCGTAGTCCATCAGGTACAGCGTGTAGTGATCAAGGCCAAGCTTCTCAGTGAGTTTTTCGACGATGACACTGAAGTTGTCGAAGCTGTAGTCGAATTCGTCGACCGCCGGCATGGAACTGTTGCCATAGCCGGGATAATCCGGCGCCACCAGGTGGTACTGGTCGGCCAGTTCGGGGATCAGGTCACGGAACATGTGCGACGAGGTGGGAAACCCGTGCAGCAACAGCAGGGTCGGTGCGTTGGGGGATCCGGCTTCGCGGTAGAAGATGGTTTGGCCATCAATTTCCACGGTGCGGTGTTTGACCTGGTTCGGGGAGGCGGCCAACCCGGCGTTGACCAGGCCAACGAGCAGCATCACGGCGACGACAAAGGCGATGGCGGTCTGTTTGAAATTCTTCATGGTTCTTTCCCTCTATGTTTAAGCGCTCAGGCGCCGTTCAGATTTTTCAATGGGCAAATCATTGGCGCTCATGTCGCGCCGCTTCATCAATCCCTCTGCATCAAATTCCCAGTGTTCATTGCCGTGGGTTCGGTACCACTGGCCGGTATCCGGATGGCGCCATTCGTATTCGAAGCGCACCGAAATCCGGTCGTCGGTGAAGGCCCACAACTCTTTCATCAGGCGGTAGTGGGTTTCGACGGCCCACTTGCGCCGCAGGAAATTGCGGATGGCCTCGCGGCCGGTGAAAAACTCGTCGCGGTTGCGCCACTGCGAGTCTTCGGAGTAGGCCCTGGCCACCAAAATAGGGTTGCAGCTGTTCCAGGCATCTTCTGCTGCCTGTACTTTGGCCAGAGCCTTTTCACGGGTGAACGGTGGCGCGATTTTGGTGATCACGACCGCGCCTCATAGGCAGGCGTGGTGTTCAGAGTCTCGGAGACCAGCAGGGAGGCGGAACCCCGCAACCCCACCGCCAGCGTCAGCGCATAGAAGTAGTGCCGGGCCAGGGAAATCACGGGCATCATGGCACCTGCCTTGAGGCCAGCCACGCCCAGATCCAGCAGCGGGAACATGAACAGGAACACGCCCATCACCGTTTGCACCGTGATGTAGGTCAGCGCCCGTGCCCACAGCGGCCCCTTCAGCGAAGGCGCCACAGCCACGAACATGGCAGCCAGGACGATGCCGATGCCGTAGTGCATGGCCAATCCTCCCAGCAGCCCGGTCCCCAGTTTGGTACCCAGCAGAGTGGGGATGTCCCACCACTTGCCCGTCATCAGCAGTCCGCTCAGATCCAGGGCCAGGGTAGCGGCCAGTCCGGCAGGTACGGTTCGTATCCAATTGATCTTCATGTCCTTCTCCGTTCATCTATGGTCAAGAGACCTCATGATCAAATGATCCGGCGGTCTCGCTGTTTTCCGATTTGACACCGTTCTCACTGGCGACATGTACAACCTATACCGATCAGTACAGGTTGGCAAGGGTTTAAATGAAGTTTATTTCAGATTGTAAGATAAAGCATTGCCAGAAGCCCTGATTTGCATATATTACAGCAGTACCGAACAGTTAATGTTGAACCGGAGAACCAGCCCATGAGTGCATCAAAACGCGATATCCTGGTCAAAAAGGCCCTGGAAGTCTTCTA
>DAOVTU010000658.1 GCA_030632925.1 Candidatus Krumholzibacteriia bacterium
CATCCTGCGCAAAGCCGTGGGCGCCTATCCGGATGAACCCTATTTTCCCTACCAGTTGGCCTGCGAGGGCCTTTCCAGCCTGGATGGCGAAGTGCTCCCGGTGGCGGGCATCAATGGAGCCCTGAACCACCTGCACGTGGCGTGGCAAAAGGTTTCCGCCTTCGATTCCGAACGCCGCCGCAACCTGCCGTGGGTGGCTGACCTGGGCGCCAAGATCGTTTCGACTCTGCTGGCCCTGGACCGCCTGGATGACGCCCGCCAGGTCTCGGACCAATTGCGGGCCATCTTCCCGAACCATCCCCAAGCCCTGTTGCAGGCGGTGGCTGTGACCTGCCGCACGGTCGAAAGTCTGGATGAGCAGTGGGCCGCCGTTTCGGCCGCCAGCCTCAGCGCCCAGGCACGTGACGATCTCAACCGCATTCTGAACGGCGAAACCGACACCGGGGGCAGTGCCGTGGACAGCCGCGTGCGGGACCTGTACCCGCTGCGCTATCTGGGCGAGTTGGCCCTGATGGAAGGCCGGGTCAGCGAAGCGGTCGGACTTTTTGAGAAGGCTTTGAGCCTGGACCCCGAATACAGCTTCGGCTGGATGGGCATGGCCGAGTGTTCCCGCTTCGCCGGCGACAGCAAAAGGGCCCTGAAGCTCTATCTGCGTACCGTGACCGAGAATGCGGACAATCATCGGGCCTGGATCCGGGGCTGTGACCTGATGCGGGAAATGGGCTTCCGGGACAACGCCGACAGTTGGTGGCGCAAGGTGGTCGAGAACTTCCCCGAGCATCCGCAGGTTGCGTCCTCCCGGGAAATGGCCGACACTGATACGTCAGAGTCGCTGGCCGGACGTCCCAGTCCCTACGCGACCGTCTGATACCTTACCCGGGTTCGGCAAATGCCGGCCAGGGCCATACCTGCCTTATATTTTTGGGGGAGTACATGAACCAGGACGCCGGAAAAACCGGTGCCGGTCTGCAGCCCGAACGACGGGAACTGCTGCATCGACGTCGCATATTTACTAACCGCAATCTGCGCATGGAATCCATCGAGGCCATCGGCTTTGACATGGACCACACTGTGGCGGTCTACAAGACCGAGCGCTTCAATCGACTGACTTTTGACATGGCCATCGCGGCCCTGATCAAGGACAAGAACTACAGCCCGCGCATCACTGAAGTGACGTGGGAGCCGGCCGGCGCCATCCGCGGCCTGTGCGTCGATAAAAAGTTGGGCAACCTGCTGAAGATCGATGCCTACGGGCACATCTCGCGGGCCCGTCACGGCCAGGCATTTCTGGACAAAAAGGAAAAGAAGAAGCAGTACCCACGGGGCCGCATCCGCATCGGCAAGGACCGCTACCGCATCTTCGACACCCTGTTCGACATGCCCGAAGGCATTCTCTACGCCGGTCTGGTGGAAATGAAGGACCGGGTGGATGGCCTGCTGCCGATGAGCTACCTCACGTTGTACAACGACATCCGCAACGCCGTGGACACCCTGCATGCCGACGGCAGTCTCAAGGCTCGCATCACCGTTGATTTGGCGGACTACTTCGAGAAGGATCCCGGCCTGGTGCCAACCCTGAAGAAATTCCGGCAAGCGGGCAAAAAACTTTTCCTGCTGACCAATAGCGAGGCCGAGTACACCGCCGCGGTCATGGACTTTCTGGTGGGGGGCAAGAAGGGCAGTTGGGAAAACCTTTTTGACCTGGTGATCTGTTTTGCCTGCAAGCCGGGCTACTTCCTGGCGCGTGGTGATGGTGAGCCCGTACCCAAGGGCAAACTGCCGATGATGCCCAATCGAAAGGGCAACTGTTATGTGGGCGGCGACTCGTTTTTCCTGGAACGCGTCATTGGCGCCACGGCCGACAACATTCTCTACTTCGGCGATCACACCTACGGCGACATCCTGCGCAGCAAGAAGAGTGTGGGCTGGCGCACGGCCATGATCGTGCCCGAAGTCGAAGAAGAAGTGGCGGCCATGGCTCCGCTGCGGGCCCAGTGGCAGGACATGGCGGCGGTGGAGGAGTTGCTGGAAGATCTGGTCATGGAGAAGGATTTCCTCGTCTCCGGCCAGGCCAACGAAGAAGATGCCCAGGCCCGTTTGGGCGAATTGGACAAATTGATTGGCGAAGCCCTGGGTCATCGGGCCCGTTTGCAGCGAAGTCTGCGGGCGGTGCTCAATCCCCACTGGGAATCGCTTTTTCGCGAAGGGCGGGCTGCCAGCCGCCTGGGGCGTCAAATCACTGATTTTGCTTGTGTCTACACCGGACGAGTGTCAAACTTTCTGAACTATCCGGCGGACAAATTTTTTGCCCGCCCAGTTGAAGTGCTGCCCCACGAACGGTGGGCCCAGCCCGAAGCCTGAGTCGAAACAATCAATCGGCGCCCGCTTGGGAGCGCCGCAAAAGGAGAAATTCATGCTCGGATCCAAGACCGTTCTCGTGGTCGGCACCGGGACCATTGGTGAGCCGTTGATCGGTTTGCTGTGCAACTTCAAGGCCCAGCTGGGCATTGATGAAGTCCTGTTTCACAAACGGACCCCGCTTTTGACCGACCGCTCGAAGGTTCAGAACCTGCTGCGCCGCGGCGCGCGCCTGGTGACG
>DAOVTU010000569.1 GCA_030632925.1 Candidatus Krumholzibacteriia bacterium
AGGCTGAGGTCCAGGCCATCGGTGTTGGCAGCGGTGACCAGGGCCGGCAAGGCGGCCGCTGTGCCGATGCCGCTGACGTAAAGGCGGTTGTCAGTCAGTTGCCCAACGGTGTCGAAATTGATCATGGCATCGACGTGTTCCAGGTCGATCGGCGGGTACGCTACAAAATGGCCGCTGCCCTGCAGGCCCACTTCCTCTCCACCAAAGAAGACCACCAAAACACTGCGGCGGGGTTCATCAATGGTGGGACGCGACCGCATCAGGTGGATCAGTTCCCAGACCACCGTCACACCCGAGGCGTTGTCGTTGGCGCCGGGGTAATAGTTTTCCGGGCCCGGGGCCGGGGCTGGTGCGGATCCGGCAACGGGCACGACACGGCCAAGGTGATCGAAGTGGGCGCCGATGACGATAAACCGATCCGCCAAATCGCCGGTTCCCCGCAGGATGCCGGCTACGTTGCGGTCCTGATGGCCGACCAATTCATTGCCGGCCCAGCCTTCGCCCGTAAGGTCAAAATCCTGGAACCAGGAGCCGCCAAAGGCAGGTTCGAGGCCCGCGGTGCTCAACCAGGTCGCCAGGGTGTCGACCGCCGCCATGAGTTCGGGGGTGCCGCTGCCGCGTCCGGCCAACGCCGGATCCGTCAGGATTTGCACTCGGCTCAGGAGGCGTTCACTGTCCGGTGCGTATTCAATTGCGTCTTGGGCCCAAACCGGCGCAGCGATCAGCAGAACCAGCACCAGACTCCAGCAGCCAAAATTTCGCAATACCCTCATCCCGAACCTCCCAGAACGGCTTGCAGAACCTCGCGGGCACCGCAAAACTTGCTGAACAGTTGACCAAACACAGCCACGTTTTCGGCCATGGCCGCGCGTTCGTAGTCGCCTGTCGCCATGATCACCGCCAGCAACGAAGTGGTGCCTTCGCTGGTGCAGGTGCGAGCCGAGTCGCTGGTCGGTGATCCAAACGGTCCTTCGTCATCGAACAGGCCCAATCGGCCCGCCAGATGCACGGGCCCCTTGCGTATGCCCGGATACTCTTCGCCCTCCAGGCCGGTGCGCAGGGTCACGTCGCCCTGGATCAGGGGCAGGTCGTACATGCCAATGGGCAACAGGAATTGCAGCGAGGCCAGATTGCAGGTGTCGACCAGATTGTTGATGTGGTACAGGTCCTGGCCCTTGAGGGTGCGCCGCAAAAGAGCTTCACTGCTGGGACGGTGGCGCGAAGGGTCCATGCCGAAGCTTTTGTACAGGGTGCGGGCTTCGGCCAGGCCCGGGATTTCAGAGGGCAGGCGACCGGACAGTTCGGTCGCCAACTGACGACCCAGAGTTTCGGTGGCTTCCCAGACAGCAGGATTTTCCCGTACAACGACGGGGTCCAATATAACCACGCCACAGCACAGGCGGTCGGCCGCCTCAGCGACCAGGCGCACCTCGCGACCATCGGGCAATCGGGTGGCAAGATCTTTCATCACGCCGTCGTTTTCGGACCGGCGGCGTCGCCACGATCGCCGTACATTTTTTCGTAATATTCCGTGTAGGTACCGCTACGAATCTTTTCCCACCAGGTGCGGTTTTCCAGATACCAGTCCACGGTTTTCGTCAGGCCCGCCGAGAAGTCCAGACTGGGCGTCCAACCCAACTCATCCTGGATCAGCGAGGCGTCAATGGCATAACGCAGGTCGTGGCCCGGTCGATCCTTGACGAAGGTGATCAGGTCGCGGCTCTTGCCCAACTTGTCGACCAGCATTTCAACCAGATCAATGTTCTGCATTTCATTGCAGCCGCCAATATTGTAGATGCCGCCAGGACGCCCCTTGCGCAGGACCAGATCGATGGCCGTGCAATGGTCTTCGACGTACAACCAATCGCGCACGTTTTTGCCATCGCCATAGACGGGCAGGGCCTTGCCTTCGAGGGCGTTGGCAATCATCAAGGGCAGCAGTTTTTCGGGAAACTGATACGGGCCGTAGTTGTTGCTGCAGCGCGTCGTGAGCACGGGAAAGTTGAAGGTCTTGAAGAAGGACCGGCACATCAGGTCGGCCGCCGCTTTGCTCGCTGCGTAGGGGGAATTGGGCGCCAGGGGTGTCGTCTCGACAAACATGCCTTCGGCCCCCAAAGAACCATACACTTCATCGGTGCTGACCATGACAAAACGCTCGATGCCGGCGGCGCGGCATTCTTCCAACAGGATCTCGGTGCCCAGGACATTGGTCAGCACAAAGACTTCAGGCCCTTCCAGGCTGCGGTCCACGTGACTTTCAGCCGCAAAATGCACCACGGAGTCGATTTTTTCATCAGCCAGGACTTCATGCACCGCGGCGCGATCACGGATATCACCGCGCACAAAACGGTAGCGGGGGTTGTCTTCATAACCCGCCAGATTTTCGAGATTCCCGGCGTAGGTCAGCAAATCAAAATTGATCACGCGGTCATCGCCGTTGTCCAGCAGCATCCGCACATAGTTGGAGCCGATAAAGCCAGCGCCGCCGGTTACCAGAATATTCATGTCAGACATCCTCAAAGTTGAAAAGCGATCAGCGACCCGTAGCCGCGTTCATGGCCCTGACAAAATCTTTCGTGCGTTCCACTGAGACCCGATCCGGCCCGCCGGAAGGGTCGGATTCCTTCAACGAGGACCCGACAATGCAACCATCGGCGGCCGGAAAAAACTGTTCGGCCGTGTCGGCATTCATACCGCTGCCAACGAGCACCGGACAATCCGGCACCGCTTCGCGCACCAACCGGACTTCGCTGGGGTCAGCTCCGGCTCCCGTCGCCACACCGGTCACTATGATGCCATCTGCCAGACCGCGCAACCGCAGGTCCTGGGCCTCCTCGGCCAAGGGGCGTTCGGCCATGGGCCTCGCGTGTTTGACCCGCACGTCGGCCAGGATGGCCACATAGGAATCCGGCCGGTCGGCGCCAAGTTCCCGCCGTTTGCGCAAGGTGTGCCAGGCCTGGCCTACAATGGGCCCCTGATCGGTGACCGCAGCGCCCACATGCACATTGACC
>DAOVTU010000379.1 GCA_030632925.1 Candidatus Krumholzibacteriia bacterium
CAGGCGGTCCGGTGACGTATCCACTGCCGCCACGCGTCCATCGGCACCCGGATGTGAAGCTTCAACGAACACATCTCAAAAGGCGTCGTGTGCCGATGCCGCAACAGGTAGCGAATCAATCCCCGGTCATCACTGGTGGCCTTGGTGCCCGCACCATAGGACACCCGCGCCGCCTGCACGATAGCCGCATCGTCGCCCATGTAGTCGACTACGCGCACGAGCCCGTCATCGAGCACCTTGAAGGGCACACCGAGAATATCATCGAGGGCTTGTACGCCTGGACGGGGCAGCTTTTCGGCTTGTTGTTCGGAATTCTGGGGCTTCTGCTCGCTCATTGTTCCTCCGCTATTTCAACTTGAAATGTTTCTTGATCGCATCGCCGACCACTGCCTGGTCCGCATGCTCGGCCATGGTCACGGTCAACAGCGGCTCGCGTTCCATAGCCTGCCGGATGGCAAATTCAGCCCCGGGATTGCGCGCCCAGGCCCGCCGCGCGATGCCGTTGTTCACGTCCCAGTGCAGCATGGAGGTCAGGCGACGATCGCAATCATCACTACCATCAAGCAGCATACCAAATCCACCATTGATCACTTCGCCCCAGCCCACGCCACCGCCGTTGTGCAAGCTGATCCAGGTCGCCCCGCGGAAGCCGTCGCCAACCATGTTTTGCACCGCCATGTCGGCGCAGAACATCGAGCCATCGGTGATGTTGCTCGTTTCGCGGAAGGGGCTGTCGGTGCCGGACACATCGTGATGATCCCGGCCCAAAACCACTGGCGCGCTGATTTCTCCCGCCGCAACAGCCTTGTTGAAAGCCGCGGCAATGGCCCGCCGGCCTTCGGCATCACTGTACAGGATGCGTGCCTGGCTGCCGACCACCATCTGGTTGTCGCCCGCTTGCCGGATCCAGCGCAGGTTGTCCAGGTATTGCTGTTTGGTTTCTTCCGGCGCCCCGGCGGCCATTTTTTCGATCACGTCGCCGGCAATGCGGTCACTGGTGGCCAGATCAGCCGGATCACCACTGGTGCACACCCAGCGGAAGGGTCCAAAGCCATAATCGAAGCACATGGGGCCCATGATGTTCTCAACATAGCTGGGATACTTGAAACGCCCATCGGGCTTGGCGATGTCCGCGCCTGCGCGGCTACACTCCAGCAGGAAGGCATTGCCGTAATCCCAGAAATGGGTGCCCTTGGCCACGCAACGTTCAACTGCCGCCAGGTGGCGCAACAAAGTCGCCTGCACCTGCACCTTGAAGGCCTCGGGATCGCGGGCCTGCATCTCGTTGCTTTCTTCGTAGCTCATTCCCACCGGGTAATAGCCGCCGGTGTAGGGGATGTGCAGGCTGGTCTGGTCGCTGCCCAATTCAACGGTGATGTCGCTGTCGGCCAGGAATTCCCACAGGTCCACGATGTTGCCTTGATAGGCCAGGGCCACCGCTTCCTTGCCCGCCTTGGCCTGCCGGATGCGCTCACACAGAGGCTCCAGTTCGGTGAACACCTCGTCCACCCAGCCCTGCTCGTGCCGCTTTTTCACCGCGTCCGGGTTGATCTCGGCCAGTACGCCCACACAACCGGCAATGACGGCGGCCTTGCCCTGGGCGCCGCTCATGCCGCCCAATCCGCTGGAAAGGTATAGCGTGCCGGCCAACGGATTTTCGTCAGCTTCGGCGCCGTCGGACAAATACAACCGACCTGCGCCCAAAATCGTGATCGTCGTGCCATGCACGATGCCCTGGGGCCCGATGTACATAAAACTGCCAGCGGTCATCTGGCCGTAGCTCGTGACGCCGAGGGCCGCCATGCGCGTGTAGTCGTCGCCACTGCTGTAGTTGGGGATGACCATGCCGTTGGTGACCACGACCCGTGGTGCGTCGGCGTGGCTGGGGAACAGGCCGTGGGGGTGGCCCGAATACATGGCCAGGGTCTGCTGGTCGGTCATCTCGGACAGGTATTTCATGGTCAGCAGATACTGGGCCCAGTTCTGGAAAACGGTGCCGTTGCCACCATAAGTGATCAACTCGTAGGGGTGTTGGGCCACCACCGGGTCGAGGTTGTTCTGCACCATGAGCATGACGCCGGCGGCCTGCTGGCACTGGGCCGGATAGTCGGCGATGGGCCGGGCCCTCATGGCGTAGGTGGGCCGGTAGCGCAGCATGTAAATGCGCCCCAAACGGGCCAATTCATCTGCAAATTCGGGGGCCAGTTCGGCATGCTGGTGGGCCGGGAAATAGCGCAACGCGTTGTGCAGGGCCAGCTTTTTCTCGTCGTCTGACAGCAACATCGGGCGCTCGGGGGCGCGGCTGATGCGGGGGTCGTCGGTCGGTCGCGCCGGGATCTCGGCCGGGATGCCCTGGCGGATCTGGCGCTGGAATTCGTCCCGGCTCATTTTGGACTCAAACGCGCTCACCGCGCACCTCCTGAGGGTCAAAAAGATGCGGCGAAGATAGCACACCGGATGGCCAATGCACAGGGAGCGAGGGCGGAATTGGCGAAAAGGCCAAGCAGTGATGATTGTTGAGGCGAGACGGAGGCTTTGCGGCCCCGTGGAACTGTGGTTTTTTGCGGCCTGACGGGCCCCAAACAGGAGTTGTTCGTGCCCTGGAGCCCTTTTTTTATGCTGGACAGGATTCGCCATAGGCTCTGGCTGCCGCTTGCCCTGTCCCTGTTGGTCTTGGGCTGCGCCGTGGACAAGGACCCTGTGGCGCCAGCACCCATTGATCCGGTCCGCCTGAGCCTGCTGGCTCTGGGCGATTCGTACACTGTGGGCCATTCGCTGCCTACGGCCTTCAGTTGGCCGGCACAATTGGCTGACTCCCTGGCCGCCACTGGAGATACCCTGGACGTGGCACAAGTGATTGCCGAGACGGGCTGGACCACCCGTGACCTGCTGGATGCCGCGCGCGACAGTTTGCCCACTGAGGGCAATTATGGCGCTGTGACCGTGATGATCGGCGTGAACAACCAGTTCCAGGGCGGCGACCCGGCGGTATTCGCAGCCGAGATCGACACTTTGCTGGAGCTGGCGGTGGCACTGGTTGGCGGAGACCCCAATCGCGTCTTGGGCTTCTCCATTCCTGACTACGGCCAGACACCCATCGGGTCGTTGTACGGGGCCGAACGGATTGCGGGCGAAATCGACACCTTCAATGCCATCCTGGCCGAACATTTGCACACTTTTGGCATCGCATATCTGGATGTGACTACGATGTCCCGGCAGGTGGTTCAGGAACCGGATTTGGTAAGCCGGGATGGGCTGCACTATTCGCAGGAAATGTACCGGCGTTGGGTGGCGATGATGTTGCCGTCGGTGGTCGAGTGCCTGGAAATGGCCGCGGTTGCCGGCCCGTAGTCTGGAATGACCTAGACTCGATTGCGCAGCAGCAACTCGCCAGCGTGAAGATCCAAATAGCTTTGGCCAACCACTTCAGACACTTCATGCAATGCACCGTAGTGCCGGATCAGTGTCATGGGTACGATCAGGGGCGTGGTCCCGGTTTTGTATTCCTCGATAGCGGCATGCAACCGTTGCAACTCGGCCTGCCCCAGATGCGGCCGCAGGAGGCTGGCCAATTGCCGCAGGACTTTGGTCTGTTTGGAGACCGTGGCGTGCTTGGCCAAAGTCGACATGGTCAGGGCCATATATTGGTCGCGCAGCGCGGCCGGTTTTTTTTTGGCCGAACTCGCCATGAGATGATCCAGGCTCTTGAGTCCCTTGGGATCGTGGGCCAGCAACAGAAATTTTTGAGAGGCATGGAATTCGGCCAGTGCAGCCCGGCTCCAACGCCCGCCGAAAAATTCCTGCAAGCGGTGCAACGCAAAGACCCGCACAACGAAATTTTCGCGGTGCCGCGGATCCTGCAGGCGCACTTCTTCTTCAAGAGGAACCAGCGGGTAGCGCCGGGAAAATTCCGCTGCGAACAATCCCCGGCCCTGCCGCTTGGCTCGTCCTTCCGCCTGAAAAACCTTCACCTTGAACACCCCGCAACTGGGGCTGTTGCGTTTGAAGACGTAGCCGCACAAGTGATCACTGGCCAGCTCACGGGCGCGGGCGCTGGACCATTTGTTCATGCCATTGGTCCAATCGGTGCGCGTGTGGGTGCCCACCATGTGCGGGGCCTTGATGTCACCGACCAGATCCACCGTTTCGCGAGGGGTGTCCATGCCCAATTCGGATTCGGGGCACACCGGGACCAAATCGCACATCTGGCCCA